>NZ_JBDNHO010000106.1:0-14195 GCF_041688735.1 Brevundimonas sp. | reverse complement strand
GACAGCGGGAAATATGGCTTGATCCGACGCATCTGCTTGTTCGTCAGCCAAAACAGATCACTCATGACAGGCTCCTCCTGCCACCAGTGAATCAGATCGCCACGACCGTGTGAATCCCTTTAATGGGTCCTGAGCCTAGCGTGGCAGCTCCGGGCTGTAACAACCAATGCCAGGATGTGTGTCGCGGTCCGGGTGTTTCAGAGCCACAAACCCACACCATTTTCATAGCCATGACCATCATCCCCGCACATTCGCATCAATGAAAATCGCGCGATCGCGGCAATATCCGCGCATTCCTCGGATGCGTATGGCGCGGCGGACGCGGAGGCTGGGGGCGCAGGATTTCGTCGGCGCGGCTGAGGGTGATTTCGGCGCGGTGACCGTCCGAAAGCCGGTCCAGTTCGGCGGAGCGGTCGAACACCCGGTGCGCCATCAGATGGACCACACCCTCGGGGCTTTTCTCGACGACCCCCTCGACGCCCATCAGGCGCGCGGCCATGACCACGCGGCGGTATTCTTCAAACATACGTGCCCACAGGACCAGATTGGTGACGCCGGTCTCGTCCTCCAGGGTGATGAAGATGGCGTTGCCCTTGCCGGGGCGCTGGCGGACCAGGACGATGCCAGCTGTGCGGACCTTTGTGCCGCTGCGTTTCGTTTCGATCGCGGCACAGGTCAGCATGGATTCGGCCGCGAAGATCGGGCGAAGAACCGCCATGGGATGGGCCTTCAACGACAGGCGGGTGGTCTGGTAATCGGCGGCGACGTGCTCGCCCAGTCGCATTCGGGGCAGGCAGGCATCAGCTTCCTCGCCCAGTTCGCGAGCGTCTGCGGCGGCGAACAGCGGCAGGGGCGCGTCGTCGGGCAGACGACGCACGGCCCACAACGCCTCGCGCCGGTCCAGGCCGAGGGAGCGGAAGGTGTCGGCGTCCGCCAGCTTGCGCAGCGCCGCGCCCGGCAGGCGGGCAAGCCGGGCCAGTGTCTCCACCCCCTCGAACGCCATTTCCCCGGACAATGGAGCGCGCGCGGCCATCAGGGTATCGGCCCACGCCTCCCGAAACCCGTCGATCTGGCGAAAGCCCAGCCGTAGCGCCAATGACCCCGGCTGACCCTCCAGCGTGTTGTCCCAATCGCTGAGGTTCACATCGATCGGCCGAATCTCGACGCCGTGCTCATGGGCATCGCGCACGATCTGGGCCGGGGCATAAAAGCCCATCGGCTGTGAGTTCAGCAGGGCACAGGCGAAGGCCGCAGGATAGCGGCATTTGATGAAGGACGAGATGTAGACCAGCTTGGCGAAGCTGGCCGCGTGGCTTTCGGGAAAGCCGTATGATCCAAAGCCTTTGATCTGGTCGAAGCAACGCTGGGCGAAGTCGCGCTCATAGCCGCGCTCGACCATGCGGTTGACCATCCGGCCCTCATATTTCCACAGGGTGCCGTCGCCCCGGAATGTGCCCATGGCCTTGCGCAGGCCGTTGGCTTCCTTGGACGTAAATTCGGCGGCGACCATGGCGACCCTCATCGCCTGTTCCTGAAACAGCGGCACGCCCAGCGTCTTGTGCAGCACCTCCTTGAGCTCATTCTGGTTGTAGCCGGGTCCGGGTTTCGAATAGTCCGGCCGCTCCAGTCCGTTACGTCGACGCAGATAGGGGTGGACCATGTCGCCCTGGATCGGGCCGGGCCGCACGATCGCCACCTGGATCACCAGATCATAGAAGGTGCGCGGTTTCAGGCGCGGCAGCATATTGATCTGGGCCCGGCTCTCGACCTGGAACACACCGATCGAATCGCCCCGGCACAGCATGTCATAGACGTCGGCTTGTTCGTTCGGAACGGTGTGCAGTTCATGGGGCGCGGCGTCGTGATCGCGCATCAGGTCCAGTGCCTTTCGGATACAGGTCAGCATCCCCAGCGCCAGCACATCGACCTTCATCAGGCGCAGGTCGTCGATGTCATCCTTGTCCCATTCGATGAAGGTGCGCTCCGCCATGGCCGCATTACCGATGGGCACCAGCTCGTCCAGCCGGTCCTGGGTCAGGATGAAGCCGCCGACGTGCTGGGACAGGTGGCGCGGGAAGCCCAGCAAACGCGTGGCCATCCGGACCGCCCGCCCGATCATGGGATTGGCCGGATCGAGCCCCGCCTGTTCGACGTGGCGGTCGGAAATCTCCGAGCCCCAACTGCCCCACTGGCTGGAGGCCAGGCGGGCCGTCACATCCTCGGTCAGGCCCAGAACCTTGCCTACCTCGCGGATGGCGCTCTTGGGGCGATAGCGGATGACGGTGGCGGCGATGCCGGCGCGGTGACGGCCATAGCGGTCGTAGATGTGCTGGATGATCTCCTCGCGTCGCTCGTGCTCGAAATCCACGTCGATGTCGGGCGGTTCGCCCCGGTGGTCGGACAGGAAGCGTTCGAACAGCAGGTCGTTCTCGGCCGGGTCCACGCAGGTGATGCCCAGCACATAACAGACGGCCGAATTGGCCGCCGATCCGCGACCCTGACACAGGATAGCCTTCGAATTGGCGACCCGGACGATGTCGTGGATGGTCAGGAAATAGGGGGCGAAATTCCGGGTCTGGATGAAGGCCAGTTCCTTGTTCAGCAGCCCCTCGACCTTGTCCGGAACGCCGTCAGGATAGCGGATGCGGGCGTGCCGCCAGGTCAGGTCCTCCAGCCAGGCCTGCGATGACCAGCCCGGCGGAGTCGGCTCCTGCGGATAGTTGTAGGTCAGGTCTTTCAGGTCGAACCGGGCGCGGGCCAGAAGGCTCTGTGTCTGGTCCAGGGCCTCGGGCGCGTCGGTGAACAGGCGTGCCATCTCGGCGGGCGGTTTCAGGTGGCGTTCCGCATTGGCCAGCAGCCGACGCCCCGCCGCCTCGATCGTCACGCCCTCGCGGATACAGGTCAGTACGTCCTGGAGGTCGCGCTCTGACGGGTCGTTATAGAGCACGTCATTGACCGCCAGCAGTGGGACGTCGGCCGCCTGTGCGATCGTCTTCAGTCGCGCCAGCCGACGCCGGTCATCGCCCTGCCGCAGCATCGCCGCCGACAACCAGACCGAGCCGGGCGAGGCCGCCTCCAGCCGGGACAACAGCGGCGGCAAGCCCTCCAGTCGCCGTTCGGGCATGACGATCAGTAGCAGGCCTTCCGGATCGGCCAGCAGGTCGGCAAGCCCGAGCTCGCACTGGCCTTTGACGGCGCGACGATTGCCGAGCGTCAAAAGGCGCGTCAGTCGACCCCATCCGGCCCGGTGCTCGGGATAGGCGACGATGTCGGGCGTGCCGTCGTTGAAACCCAATCGCGCGCCGGTGACCAGGCGGAAATCCTGCGCTCGCGCCTTGACCAGGTCCGACAGGGCCGGATCGTTCATCGGATCCTCGACGAAGACAGTCTCGCCGGGCAACCCGCCGTCGCGGAGTTTCTCGGGCGGAGACAGGCCCTCTTCGCGCAAAACGTTTAGCGCGCTCCAGGCCCGGACCACGCCCGCCACTGTGTTCCGGTCCGCCAGCCCCAGACCGGTATGGCCCCGCAGGATCGCGCTGAGCACCAGCGATTTGGGATGCGAGGCCCCGCGCAGGAACGAAAAATTGCTGGCCGCCGCCAGTTCGGCATAGGCGGGGGCACTCATGCGAACAGGCCGTGGATATACCAGCGCGGCTCGGGCTCCTCACCATAGAAGCCGGCGCGGAAAAGCCAGAAGCGACGGCCGTCGCGATCCTCGACACGGTAGTAGTCGCGGGAGCGGTGGCCGGGCCTGCGCCACCATTCGCCGCCGATCCGTTCGGGCCCCTCGGCGCGCGCCACCTGATGCGTCACCCGTCGCCAGCGGAATTGGGCCGGCGGGCCATCGGGGGCCAGGGACACGGTCTCGATCGGTTGGGGCGGATCGAACATCTGCAACGGGCGCAGCGGCGGCGATTCCGGATCGCGCGCGGGCCATCCGGCATCGCTCTGACGACGCCCTGCCCAGACCAGGCGCGCGGCGCGTTCGGGCAGATGGGACTCCACCGGCTCGAACCGGCCTACCGCTTCCGGCCCCAGCCGGGCCGTCAGCCGGTCGATCAGCCGGTCGAGATCCTCTGTGCCGGGGGCTTCCGCCTCGAACCCCGACTGGGTCGGAGCCATCGCCTGTGTCACCGGCACCGACAGCCGCACCTGATCGAAACCGAAGCCGGGATCGAGCGGATTGGTCAAGGCCGCCAACCGCTCCCGGAACAACCGCATGACACCGGAGGCCTCGCGTGTCGCCCGACCTGTGCGTACCGTGATCCGTCGCGTCGCGCCGTCCACGCGGAAGAAGGCGGCCTCGAACGCGCGACCGCCCAGCCGACGCTGATTCAGCCAAGCCACGGCCTCGGTCAGCAGGTCGCCGATCACCGCCTCCACGTCGGTCGTCTCGGTGATCGGCTCGAACAGGATGCGATCGACGACGCAGGGCTGAGGCGGGCGCAGCGGCGTGATCCGCACGTCCTCCTGCCCCAGTATCCGCCCCAGCCGGATCGGCAGATCGGTCCCGAACCGCGCGGCCAAGGGCGCGGTGGGACGGTCGTCCAGATCGCCCAGCGTCCGCAGACCCGCCCGCGTCAGGGCCTGGTGCTCCTTTTCGTCCAGTTCCAGCGCCGCGATCGGCAGGGCGCGCACTGCCACCCCGTCCTGACCGGCCTCAAACACCCCGCCGCGTCCGAACCGTGCCAGCGCCCGCGCGGCCTGGGCCGTCCCGCCCATCGCTGTCCGGACGGCCAGACCAATGCGGCCCGCACGGGCCTCAACCGCCCGGACCAGCCCGGCCTCGTCGCGGAACAGATGCGCACAGCCGGTGACGTCCAGGATCAGGGCATCGTCGCCATCGATTGCCGCCATCGGCGTGAACCGCCCGAAATCGTTCAGCACCTGTCGCAACAGTGCGGCATCGGCGTCGGGGCGATGCACGATCGTGCGGATGTCGGGCGTCCGTGCCTGGGCATCGGCCAGGGTCATGCCGCGCGTCAGCCCCAGCGCGCAGGCGGCCCGGTTCAGCGCCGCGAGCCGCAGCGCCCCCCTGACCTTTTCGACCAGCACGACGGGCGTGGGAGCCCCCGCATCGTCATCCGGTCCGGCGCAATCCTGTCGCGCCTGCTCGCGCCGCAGCCGATCCGAAGACAGGAACGGGAACCAGACGGCCAGATAGCGGCGCGGGCTCGGCAAAGGCGCGGGTCTCACGATCCCACTCCAGCGTCCATTCGGTCGGCGGGGCCCCCTGGCGGCTGCGGGTCAGGGCGGCGACAAAGGCAGGCCGTCCCGGTGCCCCCGCCTCCAGCCCGGTCGACAGGGCCGCGCGCACCGACCAGCGGGTCTCTGCGGCGCTGGGCATGGCCGCCGCCGCCGCGCGCACCACAAAGGCCGTGCTGCCCCCCGCCCGCGCCGCCAGCGCCAGACGCCGACTGGCGGTCAGGCTCATGGCCCTGGCCTCGCCCCAGCCGCTCAACAGGACCGCGCCCACGGCTCCGCTCTTCAACGCCTCCTCGCCCGCCGCCAGCATGGCCGTGGCGTCGCGCACCCGAACGACCAGCACGCTCTCTGGCCGCAATCCCCATTCGTAGAGGCCCGGCCCATGCAGCCTCCCGGCCTCCTGGCTGGCCAGGTTCTGGAATACCCAGACCAGGGGTCGATCCCGGGTCGCGCGCGTCGCCAGACCCAGGGCGAAGGCATTGGCCGCCACAGCATCGGCGGCGGTCCCGGCATGGATATCGTGCAGGCAAAAGAGACAAGGTCCGGGGTCCAGATACGCATCGACACGGTCCATCCCGAGCGTGAACCGCCCCGTCCCGCCGCCCGTCTCATGACGAGACAGGCTGGCCAACCGGGCTTTCAGCTGCGCGATCTGAAGGGTCGAAGGCACCAAATGTTCCTGTTATGTTCTCCCATATGCCTCTCTCATGGTGTGAGGAGTCAAGGCTTGTGAATCGGCGTCCAAAACGGGACCCGTCATTTTTTAGCCGGTAAGTCACTGACGAGGTTGTAAAAAGACCGTCTCGGGTTGGCGCCACAAGTACTTGTTATCGTTGAAAAATGGTGCGCCGCCGTGGATGATGCCGAGAACTATTTCGCCACTGTAGCGATGACCACGTCCTAGGCTAAGGTTCGCTTATGCCGAGGTCGAGGGGCATCGCCGCCGACCTTGCCAGGTTGATCAAGCAGTTCAAACTTTCAGCACTCGCAGAGAAGCTGCTCCATCTGGGCGACAGATGACGGGTTCTTGCGTCACTCGATTTGATGGGTGCGCGGACAACGCTGAATCGTCCATGAAAGCCCATTCTTACAGACTCTGGGCCCCGATTGATCGCGTCCGTCGCGGTTCAGGTCGATGGCGTCTGCTTGCTACAGACGATACGGTTCACGTCTGATCCTGAACGGAACCGCAGAACTTCGCATGTCGTCGACCCGGCCGCCCATATCGCGATCCGCATCTGGCATTCTGTGGTTGCGGCAATTCAGCGAGTGTGGATCGGCGTCCAAAGCGTGACCCTGTCAGCTTTGGACAAGTAACTGATCCAACTCGATTTTCGAGCACGAGTTATCGTATAATCGCCACCGCTTGGGACCCCACCCGAAACGGTCTTTCTTCAATCTCGCCAGTAGCTTACCGGCATGATGAAGGGGGTCCCGTCTTGGACGCCGATCCACAACTGTGATTGTTATGTGGGCTTCGGTATCCCCGTTTTGTCGAAATTGAGCACTTCCAGGAGAAGCTGATTGGGGAACTGTCGTTTCGCCACGATCGCGTAGAAGCGCTCGGTGACCCCGGGGATGCGGCAGTGCTCGACCAAAATGCCCGCCTCCAGCTCGTCGCGGACGACTATCGGCGGCACCAGGGTAACCCCCTCGCGCTCGCGGGCGAGAAGGCGAAGCATGGCCATGTCATCGACCTCGGCAAGGATGACCGGTCTGACACCGGCCAGTTCGAGGAGCCGGTCGAACGCCACGCGGATATCGCTGTCGAGACTTGGCAGAAGCAGGGGTTCAGTGCGCAGGTCTTCCGGGAAGCGGAACGTGCGCTCGTCCGTCCGCGGACGGCCGACCAGACTGACCGGCTGCTCATTCAGCAGGTGGTTGCGCAGCGATGAGCGCGCATCCTGCGGTGCGGTGCTGTTTGCCAGCACCACGTCGACGGTGTGCGCCTCCAGTTGCGCAAGAAGGTCGCGCATGTTGCCCGACCGGACGATCAGTTCCACGTCCGAACGGTCGACCAGTGGCCGAAGGAACTCGAGCTGGAAGTTTCTGGACAGCGTGGTCAGTGCCCCGACCCGCAGGACCTGACGGCTGGCTACCGGTCTTCCCTTCAGGGTGCTCAGCAGTTCGTCGCCCGCCTTGAACACCGTGTCGGCATAGTCGAGTGCGATCCTGCCGGCCTCGGTCAGGACGAGATTGCGGCCCACCCGTTCGAACAGTGGGTGGCCCACCTGATGCTCAAGTTTCTGGATCTGAACAGACAGGGCGGACTGCGACAGGTTCATGTGCGCCGCCGCCCGGGTGAGGCTTCCCTCATGCGCGACCGCCCAGAAATAGCGAAGATGATTGTAGTTGAGGTCTCTCATATGGTTCTATTAAAACGAACGATATCCTCACAACAATGAACTTTTAGCCCGACAGCGACTCACCTATCAACGCCGCCGAACCGATGCGCGCATCGAGGGGGCTTTCCGTGTTGATCCATCTTCTGCCATTGCTGGCAGCCGTGCCGCTGCTCGCCAGTGCGGCGATAGGCTTCCTGAACTCCGGCCGCAGGCCGAAACATCTCGCCGGGCTGGCCGAAGCCGCCGCGCTTCTGGGCGTTGTCGCCGCCGTCGCTTCGGCGGTCGGTCTGATCATGTTTGGATCCGGCGTCAGTCCTCTGATCGGACTCAATGGCTTCGGATTGTCGGTCCGGCTGGACTCCGTCAGCGTCGTCATGCTGCTTCTGGTCACCTTCGTCGGCTGGATCGTCACACGCTACGCCGGGACCTATCTGGACGGCGAGGCCCGGCAGGGGACGTTCACCGGCTGGATGTGCCTGACCCTTGCGGCTGTGATGCTGTTGATCACCGCAGGCAATCTTGTTCAGCTCGTTCTCGCCTGGATCGCGACCAGCGTCTTCCTCGACAGGCTTCTGCTTTTCTACCGCGATCGGGTGGCCGCGCAGCGTGCAGCCCGCAAGAAGCTCGTCACCGCCCGCCTGGGCGATGTCGCCCTCATCGGCGCGGTCATAATGCTAGGGGTCACCTACGGCACGGTCGATATCGGCGCGATCCTGCAAGCTGCCCGCGCGGGAGAAGGGGGCGGCCTTGCGGTTGCAGCGGCAGGCCTGCTGGCGTTCGCGGCGATCCTCAAATCGGCCCAGTTTCCGACCCATGGCTGGCTGACCGAGGTCATGGAGACGCCGACGCCGGTGTCGGCACTCCTCCATGCAGGCGTCATAAATGCGGGTGGATTTCTTCTGATCCGCTTCGCTGACGTCATGCTGCTGGCCCCGGGCGTTCTCGCCGTCCTCGTCCTGATCGGCGGTTTTACGGCGCTGTTCGGCAGCCTTGTCATGCTGACCCAGCCGGCGGTCAAGACCTCGCTCGCCTGGTCCACGGTCGCGCAGATGGGCTTCATGATCATGCAGTGCGGACTGGCGCTCTTTCCCTTGGCGCTGCTCCACATCGTGGCCCACTCGCTCTACAAGGCTCACTCCTTCCTGGCGTCCGGCGGAGCCGTCGAAAAAGTCGCGGCGATCCGCAGGCCGGGTCCCGTCGCGGTCCCCAAGGCCGGGGCCGTCGCTCGCGCCTTCGTGGTTGCGCTAGGGATCTACGTGCTGGTGGGTCTGGGGTTCGACATCACCCACAAGTCGCCCCAGGCGATCGCGCTGGGGGCCATCCTGATCTTCGGCGTGGCCTATATGCTGGCTCAGGGGTTCGCCGACGCTGCACCCAAGGCGCTCACGCGTCGCACTGCCGTCTACGCCGTGGCGACCTCGGTCGGCTATTTCGCTCTTCAGACTGCTGCGACGTTTCTTGCCGCAGACATTCTGCCCGCCACGCCGGCACCGGGGCCACTCGAATGGGCGCTGATCGTGCTCGCGGTGATCAGCTTCGGCCTGGTCGCCATCGTGCAGGCCATGTTCCCGCTCTGGGCCTATCACCCCGCCGCAGCGGGGCTTCGGGTGCATCTCTCGAACGGCTTCTACGCCAACGCTGTCTTCGACCGGCTGGTCGGCGGCTGGTCCAACCGCAGCGCGTCCTGATCAATCCGGAGCTTTGAAAATGTCTCGTTCTACGCCCTCCGACCTGACCGATATGCAGCGCCTGGAGGCCGCAGCGGATCACGCGGTTCGCGCGATTCCTCCTTTATGGCCGCTGGCTTCGAGCGTCGCGGTCAATCCGTTCCTGGGGCAGGCGGGCGCGAGCCTCGGACAAACAGGCGCTCTCCTGTCTCGGGTCGCGGGCAGTCCCGTCACCATGCCGAGGTCCTGGTACCGGGAGAAGATTTCCACGGGGGTCATCTCCGACGCTGATCTGATCGAGGCATGGACGCGCGCGCCAACTCTTCTGAGACCTGCCGACCTTTCGGCTCTGAAGGCTGCGCCGGCGTGCGACGTGCCGACGCCGGCGGCTCTGCCGACCATGGCAGACCTCGCGGCTGCAATCTCCGGCATCGACTGGCCGGGCCTGATCGGCGAGCGGTTCGGTGCCTGGGCGGGCGGATATCTGGACGAGGGTCAGGCGCTCTGGGCGGCGCCGCGCGGAATGAGCGCCTATTCGGCCTGGCGAGCGGTAGCGACGCACGATCTGACGCCTGAAATAGCGGGTTTGCCTGGCTTTGCCCTGCACGTGTCGCAAGCGCCTGAGAGCGCGATCGCCGTCATCGCCCGCGTCGCCGCGCGGCTCGGCCTCGGGCCAGAAGCCATGGAGACCTATTTCCACCAGATGCTCATGACCCTGGGCGGCTGTGCCCAGTATGCGCGCTACAAGCTCTGGCAGGCCGAGCTCGCGGGCAGTTCGGATGAGACCATCACCGACTTCCTCGCGATCCGGTTGATCTGGGAGGAAGCCCTGTTCCTTCGCTACGGCCCGGACCTCGCTGGCGACTGGGCGGGAGTGGTTGAGGCGCATTCAAAACCCGTCGAGGCGACCCCTGACCTCGTGGTCGACGCCATCCTTCAGGAAGCGGCGGAGCGGTCGGCTCAACGGGCCTTGGCCATGATGTTTGCCGAGGCTTCCCAGCCGACATCGGACGATCGCCCTGCGTTGCAGGCGGCCTTCTGCATTGACGTGCGCTCGGAGGTGTTCCGCCGCGCGCTGGAGAGCGTGAACCCACAGATCCGGACGCTCGGCTTCGCCGGATTCTTCGGGCTCACCACGAAGCACCGCCGCTTTGCCTCCGATGTCGAGGAGTTGCGGCTTCCGGTCCTGCTCAACCCCGGTGTCGGCTCCTGCTCCGGCGGACCCGAGCTCGCGCCGGCCGATCAGTCTGCGAGGGTCAAGGCGCGGGCGACGCGGGCCTGGGGCCGGTTCAAACTCGCCGCTGTTTCCTCCTTCGCCTTCGTCGAAGCGGCGGGTCCGATCTATGTCGGCAAGCTCGTCAGCGACGCCCTGGGGCTCAAGGGCACGCCGGTACCAAACGACCCGGCACCCCGCCTTGAGCCTGCGCTCGATCTCGCGACGCGGACCCAAGCGGCGGAAACCGTCTTGCGGGCCATGTCATTGACCTCGGGTTTCGCGCGGCTGGTCATGGTGGCGGGTCACGGAGCCAATGTCGTCAACAATCCCCACGCCAGCGGGCTCCATTGCGGAGCCTGCGGAGGATATTCGGGCGAGGTCAACGCCCGCCTGCTCGCGGGGCTTCTGAACGATCCGGAGGTGAGGGCGGGCCTGAAACCGAATGGCATCGACATCCCTGCCGACACGCTCTTTCTCGCCGCGCTGCACGATACGACGACGGATCACGTGACCCTCTACGCGGAGGACCATCCCTCCGCCGCCCACGCCGGGGATTTCGTGCAGGCAAAGACCTGGCTCGAAGCGGCCGGCAAGCTTTCGCGGGGTGAGCGTGCCCTGCGGTTGCCGCGGGCGGCAGACCAGGCGTCAATCCCGGGGCGCAGCCGCGATTGGGCCGAGACGCGCCCGGAATGGGCCCTGGCGGGTTGCAAGGCCTTCATCGCCGCGCCGCGCAGGCGCACGGCTGGCAAGAGCCTGGAAGGCCGCGCCTTCCTGCATGACTATGACTGGATGCAGGACAGGAGCTTCGGTGTTCTGGAACTGATCATGACCGCGCCGGTCGTCGTCGCGAGCTGGATCAGCCTGCAGTACTACGGATCGACCGTCGCACCCGACGTGTTCGGCGGCGGCAACAAGCTCCTGCACAACGTCACCGGAGGCATCGGCGTTGTCGAGGGCAACGGAGGGCTTTTGCGGGCGGGCCTTCCCTGGCAATCGGTCCATGACGGCGAGCGCTATGTGCACGAGCCGCTCCGCCTCTCGGTCTGCATCGAGGCTCCCCGGGAGGCGATGACCGACATCCTGCGCCGGCACGACCATGTCCGCGCCCTGTTCGACAACGGCTGGCTGCACCTCTTCGCCCTCGACGATGAGGGCCGCATGGCCTGGCGCTATGCCGGCGATCTTCGTTGGACGGCAATGGATCAAGTCGATGCCGACGAGTTGCTGCCGAGGCTGAAGGTGGCTGTCTGAGCAGCGCTGCGGTGTAGATCGGCGTCCAAAGCGTGACCCTGTCAGCTTTGGACAAGTAACTGATCCAACTCGATTTTCGACCGTGATTTATCGTATAATGGGCACCGCTTGGGACCCGCCCCGAGTCGGTCTTTCTTCAATCTCGCCAATAGCCTACCGGCATGATTATGGGGGCCCGCCTTGGACGCCGATTCATAGCGCGCAGGACCGCGTCGACAAGGTTGTGAGCCTTCGGGAGGCCCGCAAGGTGAGCGACGCCGCGAACAAGGCGTGAATCCGGACTGTAAAAACGGGTGTAAAAAGACTATAAAACCGCCCGCCCGTATCAGCCCAAAGGGCCTCTAAGTCATTGAAAAGACTGCGGTTTTACCGTCTGCACAACCGTGTTTCGACGATTGCTACACACCCTTGCTACACAATGGCGACCACGATCAGGGGTCAAGTTGTGGGAAACGTTCAGGAAAACAGGCGGGCGACTGCTACACAAAGCGTCCTTAAGTCACGACAACCCAGGTTATGACCTGAAATCGTTCGATGAGTTCGAACGGATGGAATGTCGGCTCACGGCCCATCTGGGAATGACGGCTTTTGACCGCACGCAGACCATCCAAGCTACTTCGTCCGTTTGGCGGCATTCCAAGCTGATGCTTCGCGCAACACCCTCGACAACTGATCCATAGAATATGGCTTACGGAGTAGTTCGAAGCCTTGCGGACCATTCTGTGCCAGAACGTGGCTAAAACCACTTGTCAGAACCACGGCAATATCGGGGTATAGTCGCCGAACTTCCTCTCCAAGTTCTATACCCGACATGCCGGGCATGACCACATCCGTAAAGACGACGTTGAAGCGGTCTTGCTTCTTCGACAATTCGACTAATGCCCTATGTGGAGAATCCACCAGAACATTGTCAAAGCCGAGTTCTGTCAATGCTCTGTTGACGAAATCTCCAACACTTGCGTTGTCTTCCACCACCAGAACGCAAAAACCTTCGCCGTCAACAGCAAGAACGGGTATTGTCTTGTCCATCAGCACGTCTTTATTGCTCACTTGGGGCAGGTAGATCGTAAAGCTACAACCGAGGCCCAGTTCACTGCGAACATGAACGTCACCACCAGATTGCTTGGCAAAGCCTATCACCTGACTTAGCCCTAAACCTGTTCCAAGCCCCTCTTCCTTCGTGGTAAAAAACGGCTCAAAAATCTTGGCAATGTTTGTTTCCTCGATTCCCGAACCCGTGTCACTCACGGTGACGGCGACAAAATCTCCCGCTACCGCTTCTACTAACCGCTGCTTTGGAATTCCCTTAACCGCCTCCGTAAAGATCGTAAGTCGCCCATCGCCGTTCATCGCGTCGCGGGCGTTGATCGCCAAGTTGATTACGGCGGTATCAAACTGGCTGCGATCAGCGAGGGTGAACAGTTGCTCGCTCGGCAACTTCACTTCCAACTCGACGCGAGAACCGGTCAGCGTCCGCAGCACATTGGAGACCTCGGCGACGCTCTCGCCAACGTCGAAAAGTTTGGGATTTAGCGACTGACGGCGGGCGAAGGCCAACAGTTGACCCGTGATCTTGGTGGCGCGTTCGGCGGTATCGCCGATGGCATCTATGAACTTGGAGCGGCGTTCATCCGAGAGGTTGGGTCGTCGTAGCAGTTCGACCGACCCCGTGATTATCGTCAGAAGATTGTTGAAATCGTGCGCCACACCGCCTGTGAAATGACCAATCGCTTCCATCTTCTGCGCTTGCCGCGTGGCTTCTTGGGCTTCAGCGAGAGCGCGGGCCTGGGTCTTTTCTTGGCTATTGTCCCGGCCGATTGCGATAATGAACTCCCCATCCGAAACCGCCGTCCAGTCGATGTCGCGATAGTCGCCTTTCATTGTCCGATAGCGATTCTCGAACTTCGGTAAATGCTGCCCTTCGACCGACAATGCCGCTGCCGCTGCAACCGACCGTTCGAGATCGTCAGGATGAAGAAGATCAAAGAACTTTGTCCCGACGATTTCATCGGCTGACCAGCCGAGCATATGCGTCCATGCGGGATTTGCAGAAACAATGGTGCCGTCAAACTTGGCGGTGAGCATGAGCAGCCGCGTGTAGCTCCACAGCCGCTCCTGGCCCAAATCAGTCATGGTCGGCATGAGTGAAGTTTCCCAGAATGCGCGGCTGTCGTGGCTGGAGCGCAAGGCTTTCTTTTACAAACGCCCGATCAGACGGTCAGCAATCCCAAAACGTAGCATCGACGACCCTTCGGTCCTACCGCCATATTGGGTCGCGGCAAATCCCAAGATTAGCGTTCTCATTGAGGCCACCGCTGACCGCACCCTTTTTCAACACCCTCCCAAATCGTCTACTCTCTCGCCCATGTCTGTACGTCGTCAGAAGTTTTGGGACAGTCAGGGGGCGGATTTAGCGGAGAGATGGCCTCGTCTGGGGTTTATATTTAGGCGGCGATTTTGCGGTGTTGCAAGCGCCGATGTTGGAGGGTCTGGCGCTTGACGCTTGCGCGG
>NZ_JBDNHO010000105.1:0-30040 GCF_041688735.1 Brevundimonas sp. | reverse complement strand
GTGGCGAGTGGCGAGTGAGCAATCGCTCGAACAACCACCAGGGAAGCCCTCCGCGCGCCGTCAATTCACCATAACTCACTCGCCACTCGCCACCCCGTCTCACGGCACATTCGCTTCCAGCTCGTCCAGCCAGACTCGCGCCGTGGCGTCCGACGGGGCGCGCCAGTCGCCCCGGGGGGACAGGGAGCCACCGGTGACGACCTTGGGTCCGTTCGGCAGGGCCGAGCGTTTGAACTGGCTGGTCTGGAAGAACCGAAACAGGAATTTCCGCAGCCATCCCTTGATGGTCGCCAGATCGTAGGCGACGCGTTCGTCCTCCGGCGTGTTGACCGGCCAGTCTCCAGTCGCGGCGTCCTTCCAGGCCTGATGCGCCAGATAGGCCACCTTGGACGGCTTGAGGCCGAAACGGGTGATGTAGAACAGAAAGAAGTCGTTCAGCGCGTAGGGGCCGACGGTCGCTTCGGTTGACTGGATCCGGCCGTCTTTGGCTGGCACCAGTTCCGGCGAAATCTCCGTGTCCAGAATGGCGTTCAGCACCTTGGCCACCCCGTCCGCCTGCTCTTTGTCCGCCACCCAGCGGATCAGGTGCCGGATCAGCGTCTTGGCCACGCCGCCGTTGACGTTGTAGTGGCTCATATGGTCGCCGACACCGTAGGTCGACCAGCCCAGTGCCAGTTCCGACAGGTCGCCGGTGCCCAGCACGAAGGCGTCGTGCTGATTGGCCAGACGGAACAGATAGTCCGTCCTCAGACCGGCCTGCACATTCTCGAAGGTGATGTCGTGCACCGGCTCGCCCATGGCGAAGGCGTGGCCGATGTCGCCCAGCATCCGGGTCGCGGCGGGACGGATGTCGATCTCCGCCCCCGTGACGCCCAGCGCCTTCATCAGCGCCCAGGCGTTGGCCTTCGTCCCCTCCGACGTCGCGAACCCGGGCAGGGTGAAGCCGAGCACATTGGAGCGCGGCAGGTTCAGTCGCTCCATGGCGCGACACGCCACCAATAGCGCCTGGGTCGAATCCAGACCGCCCGAAACGCCGATGACGATCCGCTCGCCGTTCGTCGCCTTCATCCGGCGCATCAGGCCCTGGACCTGAATGTTGAAGGCCTCGTAGCAGTCCCGGTCCAGCCGATCCGGATCGTCCGGCACGAAGGGGAAGCGGTCCAGCGGGCGGAGCAATCCTCCCGATGGGGGAGGAATATCTTCCGCCGCCTCGAACGGCACGACCGTCGCAGGCTCGCCCTCGATCCGCGCGCAGTCGGCGAAGGTGCCGTTGCGCAGCCGGTCCAGCCCGATCCGTTCGACGTCCACATCGGCGATCGTCAGGTGCGATTCCAGTGCGAACCGCTCGCCTTCGGCCAGTCTGATGCCCAGCTCGTGGATCGTCGCCTGCCCGTCCCAGGCCAGGTCAGTCGTGCTTTCACCCCAGCCGGAGGCAGTGAAGACATAGGCCGACAGGGTCCGCATCGACTGGCTGGCGCACAGCACGGCGCGCTCGTCAGACTTGCCGATGACGATGTTGGACGCCGACAGGTTCAGCAGAATGCGCGCGCCCGCCAGCGCCGCCCGCGTCGACGGCGGCTGCGGAGCCCAGAAGTCCTCGCAGATTTCAGCCGCGAAAACGAAGCCGGGCCTGTCCGCAGCCTCGAAGATCAGGCCCGGGGCGAAATCGACCGTTTCGCCGTTCAGGATCACTGAGTCTTCGGACCGGCTGGCGGCCGGCGCGAACCAGCGCTTTTCGTAGTACTCGCGATAGTTCGGCAGATAGGTCTTGGGCACGACGCCCAGCACCGCCCCCGAACCCAGAACCACGGCGCAGTTATAGAGCGCGTCGCCGTTGCGGACCGGAGCGCCGACGACGGCGATCACCCCCGCGACGTCTGCGGCCTCGGCCACCACCGCGATTTGCCGTTCCACCTCGGCCAGCAGCGCGTCCTGCATCAGCAGGTCGTCGATGGCGTAACCGCTCAAAGACAGTTCGGGAAAGACGATCAGGTCCACGCCCTGCTCGCCCGCCTGTTTGATCAGGGCGATGTGTTCTTGCGCATTGGCCACAGGGTCGGCGGTGTGCGCAACCGGAGTGGCTGCGGCGACGCGGACGAAGCCGTGGGTGCGGGGCGAATGGAACGGGTGGGCTTCGGCCATAAAAGATTTCCGCTCATCCCCGCGAAAGCGGGGACCCAGTTCTGTCCAGCTTGACGCCGGCGGATTGGACCGCCGCTTGTGCTCATATAGGGCAAAACCGCCCGGCCAAATAACCGGGTCCCCGCTTTCGCGGGGATGAGCGGATTTAATGGCTGCGAGTCTTTTACGGATTGGGTGATTTTGCCGAACGAACCCGCTAAGCCCGCTGCATGAAAGATACGCCGAAAAAGGGCTGGCTCTCGCGGCTGAGCGAGGGGCTTTCCCGTTCCTCGAAGCAGATGACCGAACAGGTCGTCGCCACCTTCGTCAAGGAACCGCTTTCCGAGGCCGCGCTGGAAGGGCTGGAAGAGCATCTGCTGGAAAGCGATCTCGGCCCCGCCGCCACCGACCGCATCGTCGCCCGTTTTCGGGACCTGCGGTTCGGCAAGGTCTCTGAGCGCGAGGTCAAGGAGGCGCTGGCCGAGGCCGTCGCCGCCGAACTGGTTTCGCATGAAGCCCGCTATGAGCCCCTGAACGGACCCCGCCCCTTCGTCACCCTGTTCGTCGGGGTCAACGGCTCGGGCAAGACCACGACGCTTGGCAAGATCGCCGCCGACCTGACGGGTCAGGGCGCAAAGGTCATGATCGTCGCCTGCGACACCTTCCGGGCCGCGGCGCGTGAACAGCTCAAGGTCTGGGCCGAGCGGGCCGGGGCGACGTTCGAGAGCCGCCGCGACGGCGCCGATCCGGCGGGTCTGGCCTTCGACGCCTATACCCGGGCGAAGGCCGAGGATTTCGACGTGGTCCTGATCGATACCGCCGGCCGGCTGCAGAACAAATCGGCCCTGATGGACGAACTGCTCAAGATCGTTCGGGTGCTGAAGAAGATCGATCCGGACGCCCCGCACGAGACCCTGCTGGTGCTGGACGCCACCGTGGGCCGCAACGCCTTGGCCCAGGAACAGATATTCGGCCGCACCGCCTATGTCTCGGGACTGGTGATGACCAAGCTGGACGGCACAGCGCGCGGCGGTGTGCTGGTACCCGTGGCCCAGGCTTCGGACGCCCCGATCAAGCTGATCGGCGTGGGCGAAGGCATCGACGACCTGCAACACTTTGACGCCAGAGCCTTTTCCAGATCGCTGGTGGGGCTGGAAGACTGAGCATGACCGACACGCAAACCCCAACCCAAAACCGCGCCTGGATCCGTCAGGCGGTCGATTTCGGCGCCCTGATCGCCTTCGGCGTCGCCTATGTCGCGCATCGCGCGCGCGGTCTCGAGGGCGCCGACGCCCTGGTCCAGGCCACGTGGGTGCTGGTGGCCGCCTCGGCCATCGCCCTGATAGTCGGCTATCTGGTCGAGAAGCGTCTCGCCCCCCTGCCGATGCTGGTCGGTGGACTCGCCCTGATTTTCGGCGTCATGACAATCGTCTTCGACGATCCCGCCGTGCTGAAGATCAAGCTCAGCGTACAGAATGGCCTTCTGGCCGTGGTTCTGTTGGGGTCGCTACCGCTGAAACGCTACCCGTTCAAATACCTGCTGGGTGATTCGATCCGCGTCACCGACCATGCGTGGCGTGGACTGACGTTGCGCTACGGCCTCTATTTCGCAACGATCGCCATCGCCAACGAGATCGTCTGGCGCACCCAGAGCGACGACACCTGGATGGCGTTTCGAGGGGTCATATGGGTCGCCGCCATGATCTTCGGCCTGAGCCAGATTCCCTATATTCTCAAACACATGATGAAGGATGAGGTGCCGGGTCCCATCTCACCGGACCCCGGGCTGTAGCAACCTCGAATTCGCGCGCGCGTTTGATCCGTCGTCAAACCGTAAAACGCGGCTGCTAGCTATACGGTCAAGATCGAGAGGATAAGCGTTCATGGTGAAGTCTGGAAACAAGAAACGCTCGGGAAGCCTCGCCGCTTCGCCCAGCCATCTGATGCACCGCGTGCTTCAACTGGCACTCGATATCTATTCCGAGGAAACGGGTGCGGACGGCCTGACCCAGCGCCAGTTCGCGGTCCTGGAGGCCGTGTCCCAGAAGTCCGGCCTGACCCAGACTGATCTGGTCCGCGCCACCGGCATCGACCGCTCGACCTTGGCCGACCTGGTGTCGCGCATGACCACCAAGGGTCTGCTGGACCGCGAGCGCTCCACGATGGACGCCCGCGCCAAGGCGGTGCGCCTGTCGGAAGCCGGTCAGGCCGCGCTCGACGGGGCCCGACCGAAGGTCGAGGCGGCGGACAAGCGGATCCTGGCCCTGCTGCCCAAAGGCAAGCGCGACGGGTTCCTCGGCCTGCTGGCCGAACTGGCCAGCGAGGCCGACGCCGCGCCGGACAAGGCCAAGGCCGAAGCCCGGACAATCAAGAAGACCCAGCGCGAGGCGAAGAAGGCTGAAAAGGCCATGAAGAAGGGCGAGAAGCCGGTCAAGGCGCCGAAGGCTGAAAAGCCCGCCAAGGCCGCCAAGCCCAAGAAGGCCAAGGCGCTCGAACCGGCCTGACATGGCTTCTCCCCCTCGCCAAATAAGGTGGCCGCCGAAGGCTGACGGATGAGAGGTCGCGCCGGCCTCAGCGACCACCCTAGAACCAGCGACCACCGCGAGACCCCTCATCCGCCCTCTTCGGCACCTTCTCCCGCAAGAGGAGAAGGGGTAAGTCGGGATAGGGAGACACATATGACGCGAACCAGCGCGCCCCAATACCAGTCCGGCTTCGGCAACCATTTCGCCACGGAGGCCGAGCCCGGTGCCTTGCCTGAGGGGCGCAACTCGCCCCAGCGCACTCCAATGGGCCTGTACACCGAACAGCTTTCGGGGACGGCTTTCACGGCACCTCGGTCCGAGAACCGCCGCAGCTGGCTGTACCGCCTGCGGCCGTCAGCCCAGCATCCGGCCTACAAGCCCTTCCCCCAAGGCAGGGTTCGGTCAGGTCCGTTCCACGAGGTGCCGCCGTCGCCGAACCGGATGCGCTGGGACCCGCTGCCGATGCCGACAGAGCCGACCGACTGGGTCGAGGGACTGGTCACCTATGGCGGCAACGGCGACGCCGATGCGGGCACCGGGACCGGCATCCATCTGTACGCCGCCAACCGGTCGATGACCGACCGCGTCTTTTACTGCGCCGACGGCGAACTGCTGATCGTGCCCCAGCAGGGCGATCAGGCCTTCGTCACCGAGATGGGCCGCATCGACGCCCGGCCGGGCGAGATCGTGGTCATTCCGCGAGGCGTGCGGTTCCGGGTCGAGTGTACCGGTCCGATCCGGGGCTATGTCTGCGAGAACTATGGCGCGGCCTTCCGCCTGCCGGACCTGGGGCCGATCGGCTCGAACGGCCTGGCCAATCCGCGGGACTTTCTCACGCCTGTCGCGGCCTATGAGGACGTGGATCGCCGGACCGAATGTGTGCAGAAATTCGGGGGGCGGCTGTACGTCACCACCTTCGATCACAGCCCGCTGGACGTCGTCGCCTGGCATGGCAACAACGCGCCCTGCAAATACGACACGGCCCGGTTCAACACGATCGGCTCCATCAGCTTCGATCATCCGGACCCGTCGATATTCACTGTCCTGACCAGTCCGTCGGACACGCCGGGGACCGCCAACGCCGACTTCGTGATCTTCCCGCCGCGCTGGATGGTGGCCGAGGAGACCTTCCGGCCGCCGTGGTTCCACCGCAACGTGATGAGCGAGTTCATGGGTCTTGTGACCGGCGAATACGACGCCAAGGAAGGCGGCTTCGCCCCCGGCGGCGCATCGCTGCACAACTGCATGAGCGGCCACGGCCCGGATCAGGCCAGCTATGACAAGGCGGTCGCCGCCGATCTGAAGCCGGTGAGGATCACGGACACCTTGGCCTTCATGTTTGAGACGCGGATGCCGATCCGCGTCACGGAATGGGCGCAGACCACGCCGACGATGCAGCTGGATTACGATGACGTGTGGACCGGCTTCGAAAAGGGCCGCGTGACATGAAGCGGATCATTCTGGTCCTCGCGGTCGTCGTCTCGGCCTGCCAGCCCATGTCGCCCCGGGAGGTGATCGTCGACACGACCGACGTGCCGCCCGCCGTCGCCTTGTACGAGAACTCTACGGCCGCCGAGTGCGCCGCCCGGGGCGGCCGGATGACGCCGCAGGGACGGGCGCAGACGATGCAATGTGTCGTCTCCTATGCCGACGCGGGCAAGCGCTGCACCACGGGCTCCGACTGCCTGGGCGACTGCCGCGCCGAGCCGACGGCGACCCCCGCGCACGGCGCGCCCGTCGTGGGCCGGTGTCAGGCGAACAGCAGTCGCTTCGGTTGCTACACCACCATCGAGGGCGGCAAGGCCCGGGCCACGATCTGCGTCGACTGATGCGCATCCAAAGGCCGGGCCCGAGCGTTTCTGAGTCATGACATTGTCCGAGATCGCGGTCCTGCTGGGCCTTAACCTGCTGATCATCACCGGCGTCATGTTGGGGCTGTGGCTGCTGGCGCTGAGGCTGAAGGACGTCAGCTTCATCGACGGGGTCTGGCCGCTGGGCATGTTGATGCTGGCCCTGGCCACCTTCCCGCGCACCGAAGGCGATCCGACGCGGAAATGGCTGCTGCTGTGGCTGGTCGGAATCTGGGCGCTGCGGCTGTCCTGGCATCTGTTGGGGCGCTGGCGGCGGAATGGGGCGGACGGGCGCTACGTCGAACTGGTCGAGGCCCAGGAGAAGGCCAGGGGCTGGAGCTTCGGCAAGACGGCGCTGCTGTTCGTCTTGCTGCCTCAGGGCGTGCTGGCCTGGCTGACGTCGCTGCCCGTGCAGTTGGGGCAGGTAGCGCAGGAGCCGGCGATCGGCTGGATCGGCTGGACGGGCGCGGTTCTGGCGGTTGTCGGCATCGCCTTCGAGAGCATCGGCGACGCCCAGCTGGCAGCCTTCAAGAAGGACCCGAAGAACAAGGGCAAGGTCATGGACAAAGGCCTGTGGAAATACACCCGCCACCCCAACTATTTCGGCGACGCCTGCGTCTGGTGGGGCCTATATCTGATCGCGGCCGAGACTGGGCCGGGCGTCTGGTCCATTGCGGGACCCCTGTTCCTGACCTTCACCCTGACGAAATGGTCAGGCATCGGCATCACCGAAAAGGCGACGGCGAAGACCAAGCCCGCCTATGCAGACTACGTTCGGCGGACCAGCGCCTTCATTCCTTGGCCGCCGAATAAAGCCTGATCTCGAAAACGGGAAACCCCCGCCGCTCGCGCGACGGGGGCTGACCATTCTGACGAGCAACCGGGGATCATGAGACCCTGGCTCTAAGCGTCTTACTGGTTCGGATTCGCCGTCGAGGGCGAGGTGTTCGGCGTGTTCTCGGTGGTCATGCCGCCGTCGGCGTTACCAGCTTCCTGCTCCATTACGTCGGCTTTTTCGTTCAGGGCCGTTTCAGCGGCTTCGGTCGGAGCAGCAGCGGCTTCTTCTTCCAGGGCATCGGCCTGGACTTCGGCGGTCTTGTCGGCCTGGCTTTCGCAGGCGGAGACGCCGGCCAGAGCGAAGGCGGCGGCGGCGGCGATGATCAGTTTACGCATGGGGATATCCTTCCAGAGTGGAAATCCAATAACTCTGAAGCGCCGTTTGAGTTCACGGTCCCGTGAGAAAAAAGTGTTGGAACGTCAATTTTCTTCGGCGAAGGCCACGCGGGCCGCCCCCAGCAGGGCGGCGTGCTTGTGCAGGATCACATGCGTGGGGATGGCGGCCATATAATCCTGGTACCGGCCCTTGCGCTCGAACCGTTCGCGGAAGGGGCTGGCCTGAAGGAACGGCAGAATGCGCGGGGCAATGCCGCCAGCGATATAGACACCGCGGCGTGCACCCGTTGTCAGGGCGATGTCGCCGGCCACGGCCCCCAGGATGGCGCAGAAGCGGACCAGCGTGGCACCGCAGGGGCTGTTGTTATCGGCGAGGGCCTCGGCGGTGATCTGGGCCGGATCGTCGATATGGCTCTCACGGCCGTCGATCTCGGCCAGGGCACGGTGCATGTTCAGAAGGCCAGGACCGCAGATCAGGCGCTCGATCGAGACCCGGTCATAGCGGCGGCGCAGGATGCGCAGGATCTCGTCCTCTACCGCGTCGCCCGGCGCGAAACAGGCGTGGCCTCCTTCGGACGGCATGGCGATTTCATTGCCATGGATGTCGCGCACCAAAGCCGAAACGCCGAAGCCGGTGCCGGGGCCGAGCACGGCGATGGCGGCGTGCGGCTCGCCCTCCTCTGGACCGCCTAGCGACGCCAGATGGTCCTGCGAGACGGCGGGAGCGCCCCAGGCCAGAGCCTCGAAGTCGTTGATCAGCCGCACCGGATTCAGACCCAGGGTCCGAAGCTCGGCCTCGGACACGCCCCACGGCGAATTGGTCAGGTCGATCTCGCCGTCAGTGACCGGCCCGGCCACGGCGATGACGCCGCCGGTCGGCTTTACGGCGCAACCGTCGATGAAGGCCCGTACGCCCTCCAGGAAGGTTGGATAGGTTTCGGCGGGGAAGCTGTCGTGATGCTCCAGAACCGGCTTTCCCTGGACCCTGTGCGCCAAGGCGAAGCGGGCGTTGGTGCCGCCCACGTCTCCGACCAGCAGCGTCTTGTCCCAGGCGATGGTCATCGGGGGTTCCTCTTGTCCCTATCGGTCGCCGCGCGGCGACTCCCTGCTTGAGGGAAGGTTATGCATCCACCGCGCGATCGACGACATTGTTGTCCGGCTGGGTGCCGTTCTGGGACGGTGCGCCCACCGGCGGGGCGAAACAGACCGATGCGCCCTCTTCAGCGGTCGAGACCACATGGCGGAAGGCGGCGAACAGTTCACGGCCATAACCCCAGCCCGAACCCCCGGCCTGCGCCTCGGACCGCATGGCGGCGGGCCGGGCGGCGAGTTCCGGGACGCCCACGGTTGTCAGAAGCCCGGCGTCAGCGTCGAGGCGGATGATGTCGCCGTCGCGGACATGCGCCAGCAGGCCACCGGCCAAGGCTTCCGGGCTGACGTGGATGGCGGCGGGAGTCTTGCCCGACGCGCCGGACATGCGACCGTCGGTGACGAAGGCGATCTTGAAGCCCTTGTCCTGAAGCACGCTGAGCGCCGGCGACAGGGTGTGCAGCTCGGGCATGCCGTTGGCCCGGGGGCCCTGAAAGCGCAGGACGAGGACCACATCGCGGTCCAGCTTGCCGTCCTGGAAGGCCGCAAGCGCGTCTTCCTGGGTTTCGAACACCGCGGCGGGGGCCTCGACGATGCGGTTCTCCGGCTTGACCGCCGAGACCTTGATGACGGCCCGGCCGAGGTCGCCCTGGACCAGACGAAGGCCGCCCTCGGTATCGAAGGGATCGGAGGCGGGCCGCAGAATGTCCGTGTCGAGACTGCTCGTGACGCCGTCCTTCCAGACCAGTTCGCCGTCGATCAGCGTTGGTTCTTGGAAATAGTGATGGATGCCCTCGCCCATGATGGTGGTGACGTCGGAATGGATATGGCCGGCACCGGCCAGTTCGCGGGCGATGAAGGCGACGCCGCCGGCGGCCTGCATGGCGTTCACATCGGCCGAGCCGTTGGGATAGACGCGGGCCAGAAGAGGCGTCGCCGACGACAGCTGGTCCATGTCGCTCCAGTCGATCAGTACCCCCGCAGCGCGCGCCATGGCGACCAGATGGATGGCGTGATTGGTCGAACCGCCGGTGGCCAGCAGGGCGACGGTCATGTTGACGATCGACTTCTCGGAGATGACGTCGGCCATCCGGCCCTGACCGGTGCGGGCCAGTTCGACCGCGCGTTTGGCTGCGGCCGCCGTCAGGGCGTCGCGCAGCCCGGTCTCCGGGTGGACGAAGGCGGTGGACGGCAGGTGCAGGCCGCCTATCTCCATCATCATCTGGTTGGAGTTGGCCGTGCCGTAGAAGGTGCAGGTGCCGGGTGAATGGTAACTGGCGATCTCGCTCTCCAACAGGGTCGCGCGGTCGACCTTGTTCTGGGCATAGAGGGCGCGGACACGGGCTTTCTCTGCGTTCGGAATACCCGAGGGCATGGGGCCGGCCGGGGCGAAGACGAC
The DNA here is from genome assembly GCF_041688735.1 of Brevundimonas sp. Taxonomy (GTDB): domain Bacteria; phylum Pseudomonadota; class Alphaproteobacteria; order Caulobacterales; family Caulobacteraceae; genus Brevundimonas. The sequence goes on along the minus strand of NZ_JBDNHO010000105.1, from coordinate 19,883 downwards.
AGGCAAGTGGCCGAACGCCAGCGTGCCGATGAACAGGCCAGGCACGATCTTGTCGCAGACCCCCAGGGCGATAACGGCGTCGAACGCGTCGTGGGTCAGACCGACGCCGGCCGACATGGCGATGACGTCGCGGCTGAACAGCGACAGATCCATGCCGGGGCGCCCCTGGGTGACGCCGTCGCACATGGCGGGCGTGCCGCCGGCGACCTGGGCGGTGGCGTTCACCTCGCGCACGGCGTCGCGGATGATCTGGGGGAAGCGTTCGAACGGCTGATGCGCCGACAGCATATCGTTATACGCGGTGATGACGCCGACATTGGGCTGGGTCCCCGACATGGCGGTCAGTTTGTCCTTAACCGGGGCACCGGCGAACGCGTGGGCCCAGTTGGCGCAAGACAGCTTGGCGCGGCCGGCACCGCTGTCGCGGGCGGCGTCCATGCGGCGGAGATAATCGGCGCGGGTGGCTTTCGAGCGCTCGGCGATTCTGGCGGTGACCTCGGCGACGACGGGATGGAGAGGATTGGTCATCAGGCTTTCTCTTTCCATAGAACTTCAAGCGGTACGTTGGCGGCGATCAGGGCGGCGATGGGCTGGACGGCGGGATCGCCAGCGGCCTCGCGCTCGAAAACGGCACGTTTGGCGGGGCCGGTGATGGCCAAAACCACGCGCCGGGCGGTCATCAGATACGGCAGGTTGATCGACAGGCGTTCGAGGGACGGCGAAGCGCCATGGCGGCCTTGGGGCACGCCATAAACCGCAGGCTTGAGCGTTGGCGTCAGCAAAGTCTTCAGAGTCGGGCTGCCGGGGAACATGGAGCAGATATGGCCATCCTCCCCCATGCCGAGAAGAACAGCGTCCAGTTTACCGCCTTCATTCGCCAGCACATGGGTAGCGAGGGCTGCGGCGCGATCGACCGTGATGGCGGACTGGTAGAGCGGAACGAAGCGGGCGGCGGCGGCCGGGCCGATCGACAGGATCCGTTTGATCAGGGCCGCGTTCGAGTTGAGCGAGGTCTCGGGGACGTAGCGTTCGTCGATCAGGGTGACGACGACTTTGGACCAGTCGAGCTCGGTCCGGACCATCCGTTGGTAGATCGGCGCGGGGGTGGAACCACCGGAGCCTGCGAAGACGGCATTGCCGGTTTCACGAACGGCGGCGGCGAGCGTGTCGGTCAGGTGAGCGGCGCAGGCGTCGGCCCATGCGGCGTCGTCGGGGAAGGTCTGGATGGAGGTCATGCGGGAAGTCCCAACGCCATCTCTTTCGTCATCCTCCGGCGAAGCGACGCAGAGACCGGGGGACCCAGCGGCGCTGAAGGCGATCTGTTCAGGCAGGCAGTCCGCGACAGGTTCGCGCTCGCGCGCGCCACGAGGTCCCCCGGTCGCTTCGCGCCGGAGGATGACGAAAGGTTTGGGTGAACCCTATGCATCGACGGAGTTCCATTGGCGGCCGGTGCGGGACAGCAAATACCCCGCCTCCTGCGGTCCCCATGTCCCGGCCACATAGTCCTTGGGCTTGAAGGCCGCGCCTTCCCAGGCCTCGGAGACCTCGTCGATCCATTTCCACGCCTGTTCCGCCTCGTCGCGGCGGACGAACAGGGTGGAGTCGCCGTTCAGGGCGTCGAGCAGCAATCGCTCATAGGCGACGCGGCGACGCGGCGGCTTGGCGCCCTTGTCGTCCTGGCCCCAGGACAGGGACATCTGGATCGGCTGAAGTTGCATGCGCTGATCGAGGCCGGGCTTCTTGTTCATCACCGACAGGGAGATGTCCTCCTCGGGTTGTAGCGCGATGATCAGCCGGTTGGCCGCGATATGGCCGCGCTCGCCGTGGTCGAAAATAGAGTGCGGCACCGGCTTGAACTGGATAACGATTTCGGTCCGCTTCTCCGCCAGCCGCTTGCCCGTGCGCAGGAAGAAGGGCGTCCCGGCCCAGCGCCAGTTGTCGATGTCGACGCGCACGGCGACGAAGGTCTCGGTGTCCGACGGCTGGCCGCGCTCGGTCTGGTAGCCTTCCACCGAGGCACCGTCGGACAGGCCGGCGACATACTGACCGCGTACCGTGACGCGCTCGGCCTCGTGCGCCGTGATCGGACGGAGGGAGCGGATGACCTTGACCTTCTCGTTGCGGACCGAGTCCGGATCGAGATCGGAGGGCGGTTCCATGGCCACGAGGCAAAGCAGCTGGAGCACGTGGTTCTGCAGCATGTCCCGCAGGGCGCCGTACTCGTCGTAATAGGGCCAACGGTCGCCGACCCCCACGGTCTCGCCGACCGTGATCTGGACGTGGTCGATCGAGAGGCTGTTCCACAGCGGTTCGAAGATGGTGTTGCCAAACCGAAGCGCGATCAGGTTCTGAACCGTTTCCTTGCCGAGATAGTGATCGATGCGGAAGACCTGGTTCTCGGAGAAGGCGTCGGCCACCGCGTCGTCGATCTCACGGAAACTTTCGAGATCGCGGCCAACCGGCTTTTCCAGCACGACCCGATCGCCGGCCTCGGCCAGACCCGCCGCGCGCATGGCGGTGACGATGCGGGCGTAGAGCGAGGGCGAGACGGCCAGGAAACTGGTACAGGTGCCGGCGCCGACCTTGTCCTTCAACGGCTTCAGGCTTTCCGCGCTGGTGGCGTCGACGGCCACATAGTCGAGCCGGGCCTCCATGCGTTTCCAGGCCGCTTCGGTCCAGGCGTCGTCGGCCTTCGCCTTGCCCTCCACCGAGGCGCGGACCTTGGCAACGTAGTCGTCGCGGCTCTCGTCCGAGCGGGCAGCGCCTATGATCTTCAGGCCGTCGGGCAAAAGCCCGTCGTGCTCAAGAAAATAGAGCGAGGGCAGAAGCATCCGCATGGCGAGGTCACCCCCGCCGCCGAACAGCACCAGGGCCGCCATGCGCTCTCCTTCGTTCAGGTCCCGGCTGGACCTTCGGGTTGTTTGGCCGTTTCCGCCCGCTGAGCCAAGACGTCGAGGACGTCCTGAAACACCATGTTACGCGCGCGCAGTAGCACCAGCAGGTGATAGACCAAATCCGCGGCCTCCGATGCGAGTTCCCCATCGGGACCCGCGGCACCGGCCAGAGCGGTCTCGACGCCCTCTTCTCCAACTTTCTGCGCGGCGCGTTTGGGACCCTCGGCCAGCAAGCGCGCGGTCCAGCTTTCCGAGGGATCGGCGGCGGCGCGTTCGGCGATGGTGGCTTCGAGGCGGGCGATGCGACCCAGGCCCGGCGCGTCGTCGTCGCCGAAACAGCTGATGCGGTTCAGATGGCAGGCGTTGCCGACGGGCCGGACCTTGAGGACCAGCGAGTCCATGTCGCAGTCCGGCGTGATCGAGACGACGTGCAGCCGGTCGCCCGAGGTCTCGCCCTTGCGCCAGCGGGTGCCGCGCGAGCGGGAGAAGAAGGTGGCCTCGCCGGACGCGATCGTCTCGTCCAGCGCGGCGCGGTCCATATAGGCGAGCGTCAGCACCTGCAGGGTCGCCGCGTCCTGAACCGCGACGGGCACGAGGCCGCCGGACTTGTCGAAATCGAGGGTGGAGGGATCGAAATCCTCCCTCATCGGGGGAGGGGAGCCATCCGAAGGATGGTGGAGGGGGCCTGATCCAGACGCCGGCTTTCGGGGCGAGCCCCCTCCACCGCTCCGCGTTCCCGTCGTCGGGTCGGCTTCACCGATCCTTCCTCCACAACCGATGGGGGAGGATTTGTTGGTCTCGATCACAGTCTCATCTCCTGCCCGGCATCCGACAAGAATGCCTTGAGATCGGGAATGGTCTGGGTCCCGGTGTGAAACACACTGGCGGCCAGGGCGCCGGAGACGTCAGCCTGTTCGAACACGTCGAGGAAGTGCGACGGCGCCCCCGCGCCGCCGGACGCCACCAGCGGAATGGTCAGGCGCGAACGGGCGGCGGCGAGCTGGGCGATGTCATAGCCGTTGCGCACGCCATCCTCGTCCATGCAGTTGAGAACGATCTCTCCCGCGCCGAGGCCCTGCGCCTCGACGATCCAGTCGAGGGTGCGGCGACCGGCGCCGCGGCTGGCGGTCGGATCGCCCGTATACTGGTGTACCAGCCAGTCGTCGCCCGAGCGCTTCGAGTCCACCCCGACGACCACGCACTGGCTACCCAGGCGGGCGGCCATCTCGCCGATCAGCTCGGGTCGTTCCAGCGCGGGGGAGTTGATCGAGACCTTGTCAGCGCCGTGGTCGAGGCAGCGGGCGGCCTGATCCACGCTGCGTATACCGCCCGCGACGCTGAACGGGATGTCGAGCAGGCGGCCGATGTCCTTGACCCAGCCATAGTCGAGGGTGCGACCCTCGGGGCTGGCGGTGATGTCGTAGAAGACCAGTTCGTCGGCGCCCTGATCGCGATAACGGGCGGCCAGTTCGGCGGCGTCGCCCATGTCCGAATGGTCCTCGAATCGGACGCCCTTGACGACGCGCCCGTCCTTCACGTCGAGGCAGGGAATGATGCGCCGGGCGGTCATGACGTCGTGGCCACGGCGTCCTCGACCGTGAACCGGCCTTCGTAGATAGCGCGGCCGACGATGGCACCGTCGCACCCGATTGCGGCGGCGGCCTTCAGGTCGTCGAGCGCGGACACCCCACCGGAGGCCTGGACCTTCAGGTCCGGTCGCCGGCGGACGATCTCGCCGAGCAGGTCGATGTTGGGACCCGTTAGCGCCCCGTCACGGCCGACGTCGGTGACCAGCAGGTGCCGGGCCAGGCCGACTGGATAGCGATCCAGCGCGGCCCACAGGTCCAGCTCGGCCGCCTGCGTCCAGCCCTTCAGGGCAGGCACCCACCGGTCGCCGTCGGCCTTGACGTCTATGGCGAGCGTGATGCGGTCAGGGCCGAAGCGACGCAACCAGTCAGCGACCGTTTCGGGCTGGGACACGGCCAGGGAGCCGACCACCACCCGCGCCACGCCCGCGTCGATCAGCGCCGCCACGTCGTCGGCCGAGCGGACGCCGCCGCCGGACTGGATGCGGATATCGACCGCCTTGGCCAGTTCGCCGATGAGCGCGTGCTGCACCGCCCGCCCGGTCTCGGCCCCGTCCAGATCGACGATGTGCGCCCAGATCGCACCCGATGCGGCGAAGGCGGCCAGACGGGCGGCGGGATGGTCGTCGTAACGTGTCACCTGGTCGAACCGGCCGTGCATCAACCGCACGCAGACGCCGTCTCTCAGATCGATGGCCGGATAGACGATCACGCCGAAAGCTCCAGGAAATTCTTCAGGATGCGGGCGCCGGCCTCGGCCGAGCGTTCGGGGTGAAACTGACAGCCCCAGCGATTGCCGCGACGGACCACCGCCGGGACGCGGGTGCCATAGTCCGCGCAGGCCAGGGTGGCGTCGCCGTCGGGACAGACGAAGCTATGGACGAAATAGGCATAGCTCCCGTCTTCGATGCCCTCGAGCAGCGGGTCGGGCTTCAGATGACCGAGCCTGCTCCAGCCCATGTGCGGCACGGGCAGGTCGGGTCGGACGTCAAGATGGCGCACGGTTCCGGGAATGAAGCCCAGCATGTCGACGCCACCCCCCTCCTCGCTGCGCTCGAACAGAAGCTGTTGGCCGAGGCAGACGCCGAGCAGGGGCCGCCTGAAGGCGCGGATCGGCTCCACCAGTCCCAGCGCCTCCAGCCGAGCCATGGCATAGGCCGCCGCGCCAACGCCGGGCAGGATCAACCGTTCGGCCCCAACGATCTCGGCCGGGTCGGCGGTCAGACGCACGGTCGCGCCCAGCCGTTCCAGCGCGAACTGGACCGACGCGACGTTGCCGATGCCGTAGGACAGGACCGTGACTGTAATCACAGCACGCCCTTGGTCGACGGCACCACGTCGCCCTCGACCTTGATGGCCTGGCGCAGGGCGCGCCCGAAGGCCTTGTAAACGGCTTCCGTCTTGTGGTGATCGTCGTCGCCGGTGACGGAGACGTGGATCGCGGCACCCAGATGTTCGGCCAGCGAACGGAAGACGTGGGCGGTCAGATCGGTGCGGTAGTCGCCGATGAAGGGGGTCGAGAACGTGCCCTCGAACACCGGATAGGGGCGGCCGGACAGGTCGATGGACACGCTGGCTTTGGCTTCGTCCATCGGCAGGACGAAGCCATAGCGGGTGATGCCCTTGCGCTCGCCCAACGCCTGTTTCAGCGCCTGACCGAGGGCGATGGCCGAGTCCTCTATAGTGTGGTGCGGATCGGTGTGCAGGTCGCCCTCGCAGGACAGGCGCAGCGAGAAGCCGCCGTGGGCCGCGATCTGCTCCAGCATGTGATCGAAGAAGCCGACTCCGGTGTGGATGGAGACAGGTCCGGTTGCGTCGAGATCGACGGCGCAGACGATGCGGGTCTCTTTGGTGTCGCGCACGGCCTGGCCAGTCCGGTGTGCGCGGGTGGGGGTCGCGGCGAGGCCCAGCGCGGCCAGCAGGCGGTCGTTGACTTCGACATTGGCAGACACCGGCAAACGCAGGCGATCTCCCGCCCGGTCCCCAGCGATGCCGAGGCGGGCGAGCGCGGCCACGGCGGCGTCCGGATCAGCGGGTCGAGCCATCAGGATGGGGCCGAAGCCATGCTCGACGACCATTTCGCGGGACAGGGCCTTTGACAGCCGTGCGCGTTCCGACCCCACCACGGCAAGGCGCTGCGCCGTCTCCATGAGCCGCGACGGATCCAGCGCCTGCAAGGCCAGACGGACAGAGACTTCCGGCAGGGCGTAGGGTTCCAGCACCGAGGCCAGACGCGCCAGCGTGGCCGGTTGCGCCAGCGCCGCTCCGACACGCGCCCCGGCCAGTCCATAGGCCAGCGACAGGCTGCGCAACACCACCAGATTGGCGTGGGCCTCGATGACGGTCGCGGCGGAGGCTGAGTCGCTGAACTCGGCCAGTCCCTCGTCGACGACCAGCAGCGCGGGCGCAATCCGTTCCGCCATCTCCGCCACGGCCTCGGGCGAGCCCAGCGCGCGCAGGATAACGGCGGCGCGCTCCGCGCCGGGCGCAGGCGGCGCATAGAGGGCGGCGAGCGCCCGGTAGGGTTCGGCGTCGGGCGCCTCCACGAACAGCCCTTCCCGCGCGGCGAGCCGGAAGACCAGCTCAAGCCCGTGGGTCAGGCCACGCACGGGCAGGACCCGGTCGGCGGCGACACCGTGGACCTCGCCCATTCGGGCGGCCAGCGCGCGCGGCTCGGCGGGATAGAGGTCGAGGCCTTCGCCACCCGTGACGAGCGGCGCGAACGGGGCGGGGAGGTTTTTCATTCTCCGGTCCTCAGATCGGCGGCGCGGGCGTGGGCTTCCAGCCCTTCCAGCCGGGCGAGACGGGCGGCGACGGGCGCGAGCTGGCGCGCCCCGGCCTCGGTCACGGTCTGGACGGACATCGAGGTCATGAAGCTGCTCGTCGTGATGCCGCCTAGCGTCCGCGCGCCGCCGTCGGTGGGCAGGACGTGGCTGGGGCCGGCGGCATAGTCTCCCAGAGTCTCGGCCGCCCAACGGCCCACGAAGACGGCGCCCGCCGCGCGGATCGAAGGGACCAGGCCGGCGGCGTCCTCGGTCTGGAGCGAGAGGTGTTCGGGGCCGTAGAGGTTCGAGACCTCGCAGGCGTCGGCCATCGACCGCACCTTGATGGCCCTGGCCTGCGACAGCGAGGCACGAGCGATTTCGGCGCGGGGCAGGGTTTCGAGCTGGCGCGCGACCTCGGCGAGGATTTCGGTAATGGCGGCGGTACTGTCCGAGACCAGAATGACCTGGGCGTCGGCGTCGTGTTCGGCCTGGCTGAGCAGGTCGGCGGCGACGATCTCCGGTTCGGCGTCCAGGTCGGCGATGACCAGCAGTTCCGATGGTCCGGCGGGCATGTCCGCCGACGGCCCGCCGGGCAGGGAGACAGCGAGGCGTTTGGCCTCGGCGACCCAGGCGTTGCCTGGGCCGAACAGCTTGTCGCAAGGCGCGATCTCGCCGTCCTCGAGCGTGGCACCGAAGGTCAGGGCCGCGATGGCCTGCGCCCCGCCGACCAGCCAGAGCGCGTCCAGCCCGGCCTCGCCCGCCGCCACGATCATGGCCGGGTGGGCGTCCCCGTCGCGCCGCGGCGGCGTCACGACTACGCGCGCGCCGACGCCCGCGACCTGGGCCGGAATGGCAAGCATTAGCAGGGACGAGAACAGCGGCGCCGTGCCGCCGGGAACATAGAGCCCCGCCGTACTGATGGGACGCCACATCAGCTTCGAGATCACGCCCGGTGTGGTCTCAATCGGCTCGGAGTCCTGGGGAATCGTCAGCTGGTGAAACAAGCGGACGTTCTCGGCGGCGATGCGGATGGCGCGGGTGTCGGCGGGCGGCAATCGCTTGCGGGCGGCGTCCACGACGCCAGCCGTGATGGCGATGCGGCGAGGAGGCGCTCCGTCCAGCTTGACGGACCAGTCGGAGACCGCTTGGCCGCCGCGCGCCCGTACGTCGTCGAAGATCTGCCGGACCACGTCGACCACGGCCCGGTCGCTGCGGCGCGTGGGGCGCGCCAAGGCCGCGCGGCGGCCCAGGGCGTCCAGGGAGGACCAGTCGATGACTTTCCAATCCAGGCTGGGCATCACATCATCTTCTCGATGGGGAGGACCAGGATGGCCGAGGCGCCGGCGGCCTTCAGCTTCTCCAGCGTTTCCCAGAAGACGGCTTCCTGGCAGACGGCGTGGACGGCCACCGCGTCGTCGCGGCCGGACAGGGGCATGACGGTCGGCGAACCGGCGCCGGGCAGGATGGCGGTGATCTGAGCCAGAGCCGAGCGGGGCGCGTTCAGCATCACGTATTTGGCACCCTGCGAAGACACGACCCCGGCCATCCGTTCGATGATACTGTCCAGCAGGTGCTGGAGCTGCGGTTCCGGCGCGACCGGCGACTTGATCAGCACGGCCTGGCTTTCCAGCACGGTCTCCATGGCGATCAGGCCGTTGGCTTCCAGCGTCGCGCCGGTCGAGACCAGGTCGCATATGGCGGAGGCCAGCTTCAGTCGCGGGGCGACCTCGACCGCGCCTCGCATGGTGACGATGTCGGCGGCGACCCCCTGCTCGTCGAGGAAACGGCGCAGGATTTTCGGATAGGAGGTCGCGATCCGCAGGCCTTCCAGCGACGCGGGACCCGCGTAATCGAGCGTCGGCGGCACCGCCAGCTTCAGGGTGCAGCGACCAAAGCCCAGCGGCATGATGACCTCGGCGTTCGCGCCGCCGTTGCGACCCTCCTCCAACACGTTCTCGCCGACGATGCCGAGGTCGCAGACGCCGTCCGCCACAAAGGTCGGGATGTCGTCGTCACGAACGCGGAGCAGGTCGATGGGGTAGTTCTCGACCCGGTACAGCAGGTCATTGTTGCCCTTGACCACGCGCAGGCCCGCGTCCCGCACCAGATCGAGGCTGCGGTCGGACAGACGGCCGGATTTCTGGACGGCGATGCGAAGCCGACCCTGGACGGTACTCATGTTTCTGACTCAGGCTTTGATGCGGTCGAGGACGAGGCGATAGCCCTGATGCGGCATCTCTTTCAGGAACCGGGCGACCCGCACGACCGTGGTCGGGCTGGCCTGGGCCTCGGCGGCGATTTCTCGGTAGGATTTGCCGCCCGCGTCGAGCAGGCGAGCGACCTGCCAACGCTCGGCGAAGGCGCGAAGCTCCGCAGGCGTGCACAAATCGGCCAGGAAGGCGTCAACCTCATCGCGGGTCTTCAGCGACAGCAGGGCGTCGTAAAGGGCCAGACGACTACGGGCCGTCGCGGCGGCGTTGCGTGGAAGGGCGTCGGTCATGACGTTCCACTATGCTGTAACAGTGGCACAGTCAAGAGAGGGGGATGAGAAGGCGAGCGTGCCCGCGGCGACCGTCGGCGACCACTCACCCCTCGACCCTCGCCCCTCACCCCTTTACTTTCTATCCCATGACCAAGGTTCTGATTATCGGCGCGGGACACGCAGGCGGAACGGTCGCGGCGTTGCTGCGGCAATACGGACATGAGGGTCCGATCGTTCTGGCCGGCGCGGAGCTCGCGCCGCCGTATCAGAGGCCACCCCTGTCGAAGGCGTGGTTGAAGGGAGAGGCGGATCTGGAGGATCTGCTGCTGCGGCCCGGGAGCTTCTACGTCGAGCAGGACATCGACCTGCGCCTCGGCGCGACGGCGACCGCCATCGACAGGACCGCGAGGACCGTCACCTTCGCCGACGGGACGACGGAGGGCTATGACGCATTGATCCTGGCCACCGGCTCGACCGCGCGCAAGCTGACCCTTCCGGGCGCGGATCGGGCGGACCTGCTCGAGTTGCGGACACTGGCGGACGCCGAACGGCTCAGGGCGGCGCTTGGACCCGGCAAGCGATTGGCGGTGGTCGGCGGCGGATACGTCGGGCTGGAAGCGGCGGCGTCGGCACGGGCGCTGGGCGCCGATGTCATTGTAATCGAGCGCATGGACCGGGTGCTGGCGCGCGTGGCGTCGGAGACCCTCTCGACCTTCTTCACCCACCAGCACCGGGCGAGGGGCGTCGAAATCCTGACCTCGGCGGAGGTGACGGGGTTCGAGGACGCGGGCGTTCGACTGGCCGACGGGCGGCTGATCGCGGCTGATGTGGTGTTGGTTGGCGTGGGTGCCCTGGCCAGCGACGACCTGGCGCGGGCGGCGGGACTGGAGTGCGGCGACGGAATCGTCGTTGACGAAACCGCGCGCACGTCCGATCCGGCGATCTTCGCGATCGGCGACGCCACGAACCGTCCTGTCCCGGTTCACGGCGGGCGGAGGCATCGGCTGGAAAGCGTCCCCAACGCGCTGGAACAGGCCAAACAGGCGGCGGCGGCCATCGTCGGACGCGCGCCGCCGACGCCGGAAGCGCCGTGGTTCTGGTCGGATCAGTACGATCTCAAGCTTCAGATCGCGGGGTTGCCCGACGGGGCGGACCGGCAGGTCGTTCGAGGCGATCCCGCCGCCGGAACCTTCGCCGTCTTTCATCTGACCGGGGACCGGATCGTTTGCGTGGAGGCGGTCAACGCGGCGCCGGAGTTCATGGCCGGACGACAGATGATCGTCAGCGGCGCGCCCGTGGATGCGGAAAAGCTGGCCGACCTCGGCGTGACGATGAAGGCGTTGGCGGCGGTATAGCATTATAGTGGAGCCTGATTTACGGCGTCGGTGAAATCACGTAGCGATTCCTCCTCAACCGATCAGACTCCGTGCTGGTCCATCGCTAATTTCTGCGAACGCTCTGCAATCCTGTTCGAGGATCGGTCAGCGCGACATTCTGATGCCAAGGCTGAAGGTCCGCGGCGGTCCAAGACCGGCGACGCCGGTCGCCGTCTCCGAAACCTCGACCTCCTCATCAAGCAGGTTGTCGGCGGCCAGCCACAGGGCCGTCGACGGCGTGATCGCCCAGTCGGCACGAAGGTCGGTCGTCAGGGCCGCGTCCAGCACCCGGCTGTTCAGGTCGTCGTCGAACCGGCGGCTCTCCCAGCGCAGATCGGCGGCCAGGGTCAGCCGCTGCGTCGCCCGCCAGCCGAGACCCGCCGTGGCGCTCCAGATCGGGGCCTGGGCCGGACGCAGGCCGGTCAGTTGCGGAGCCCTGTCTCCGCCGTCCAGCCGCGCGTCGGTGGCCGACACGGCGGCGCGCAGCGAAAGGACCTCGGTCAGCTCGAACCGGCCGTCGATCTCCACGCCCGTCCCTTCGATGGTGCCTGCGTTCCTGCGCTGGCGCAGGACGCCCCCGGCCGGGACGAACCCCGCGCGGGGAAAGACGCCCGGACCGGCACCGACGGTGACGTTGACGATCGCTTGCTCGACCTCGGTCCAGAAGGCGGTGGCGGTCGCGGAGGCGCGCGACCCGGTCCAGGCCCAGCCCGCCTCGACGCCGGTCAACCGTTCCGGTTCCAGCGCCGCATTGGCCTCGGTGAGGTCGTTGCCGACGCGGAAGGGTCGGTGCAGTTCGTTTAGCGTCGCGGGGCGGAAGCCGGTATAGGCGGCCACTCGCAGCGCCTGCCCGGACCCGACCTCGCGGCGGGCGGCGAAACGGGCGCTGACCACCTCGCCCGACCGGTCTGGATCCCGCTCGTCCAGCGTCGGCGCGCCGGTGGCGAGGTTGCTTTCCAGCCGGCGACCGCTCTCATTGCGCCACTGATCCAGACGCATGCCGGCGGCGAACAGCCACGGGCCGATTACGGAAGACCCCTCGGCATAGGCCCCGGCCACCGAGGTCTCGCCCCCGGCGACGCGGGCGCGTGTGAATGCCCCGGTAATGAAACGGAAGCGTTCGCGTGTTTCGCCCTCGCTGAATCGGGCGTCGGCCCCGATTTCCCATTCCGTCCGACCGATGCCCGATACGCTGGCGCGGCGCAGGGCGGCGTTGACGCCCCAGCCGGTCGCCGGAGTCTCGAACTGGTCGTTGGCGGGGGTGGTCGTGGCGCGGTCAGCCGAGACAGCGACTGAACTGTTGGCCAGATCACTCTCGCGCCGCCAGGCCTGCAAACGCCAACCGGGGCGATCTCCGGTTGGCTGGGCCGCAACCGTCGTGGACAGGCTCGAGCCACTGGCGGTCGAGCGCGCGCCCGCCAAGCCGGAACCCCGATCCTCCTCGAAGGCTGAGGCACGGAGCGACACGGCCGCAGCGGCCAGGGGAACATCGGCCCGCAAGGTCACGCTGCGGACCTCGAGGTCCAGCGGCGCGTCGGCGGCGCCTGCCCCCGCTCGCACGGGCACATAGCCGTCAGACGTTTCGTAAAGCCCTGACGCGACCAGCCTGACCGGGCCGAGCATCGTCGAGCCCGCGCCCGCAAGCCGACCTCCACTGCGCTCGGAAACCGAAGCGTCCACCACCGCGCCGTCGTCGCGCTCGCGCAGGCTGATCACGCCGGTCAACGCTCCTGCGCCATAAGGCCCCGCTCCGGAACCCCGGATGACGTCCAGTCCCGACAGGCTCTCGGTCGGAACCTGCGACCAAATCACCCAGCCACCGAAGGGATCGTTCAGGGGAACGCCGTCCAAAGTGACAAGCGTCCGCCCGGCCCCGGAGGGCGCGATGGCGCGCACGCTGATCCCTTGGGTCGTCGGATTGGCCGACAGGCTGGAGTTGCGCCGGAATAGCGAAACCGCCGGGACGGTCGCCAGCGCCTCGTCCAGCCGCTGCTGCGCACGGAGGTCGCCCTGGGTCAGGCGGACCGACGAGAAGGCAGCCTCCCCGGCGACCGGCGGCAGACGGGCGCCGGTCACGACGACGTCAGGCAACTGGGGCGGAGGGATGGCTTGAAACATCGTGGGCTTATAGCCCGGCCGGACCTCGCGTGGTCAAGCAGCGCGGTGGATGGCGGTCATGTCGCGGCTGAGAACCCGGCGGATGGCGTTCACCAGGACGTCGGGCTGGATCGGCTTCTGCGCCACCCCGTCCATACCCGCAGCCAGATATTCGACCTCGTCGCGGGGATCGGCATTGGCGGTCAGGGCGAGGATGGGGATGCGCGCGGCCTCGCCGGTCAGCCCGCGAATGGTGCGGCTGGAGGCCCTGGCCTCGGCCTCGGCGCGGGCCAGGTCGCGCGTCAGGTCACTCATGGCGTCGGCGCGGCGGCGATGAATGGAGCTGCCCGCCTGAAGCACGTGGATCCCGGCGCCCACGCCGACATAGCGCCCTTTGGAGGTGACGACGAAGCCGTTCAGAAGCGCGCCAAGATTGGCGGCGTCCACACTCTGGAACAGCAGCTCGGCGTCCGCGTCCGAGTCCAGCATGCGGGGTGGGTCCATGAAGGTGGAGGCGGGTCGCCGGGCGTACAGGGCGCGACCGTATTCGGCGGCCATCTTCAGGGTGAAGGCGTTGCGCTCGATCAGGCCGACAGGGCGGCGGTTCTCATCGACCATAGCGATGACCAGGGTGTCGGGCTCGTTCTGGAACCGGTCGAAGACGTCGGCCCCAGGCGTGTCCGGGCCGATCGGCGGAGCGGCACTGGCGAAGTCTCCGATTCTGGCCATGGTCCCTCCCGCTCGGCGAGAGGCTTAGGCCGCAGGGACTTAACGGCAGCTTTTCCGTGTGTGAACCTTATAAGATATTGTCTTGAATATCAGCTCTTAAGCTGATGATTGAGGCGAGCCAGAAGCGCCGTCGCGAACACGGACAGCGTGTCGTCGCGCGCGCCCATGACGACGATCCGGTCGCCGGGTCGGGCCAATTCGATCAGACGGTCTCCACAGGCCTCGCGCGTCGCCAGAGCCTCCGCCTGGCCGCCCGCGGCGCGAACACCCGAGGCGATGTCCTCACTGCCGACGCTGCGGTCGGTAGTGCCTCCGTGATAGACCGGCTCAAGCATCAGCAGGACGTCGTCTTCGCGCATCAGGCCGGCGAAACCCTTGATAAACTCAGATTTCATCAGCTTCAACGGACCGAAGCCGTGAGGTTGGAACAGGATCAGCAGCCGGCCATCGAAGGCATGCAGTGTCTTCAGGGTGGCGGCGATCTTGTCGGGGTTGTGGGCGAAGTCGTCGATGACGCTGACGCCGTTCGCGGTCCCGACCACCTCCATTCGACGGCGGATGCCCGCGAAGGTCTCAAGTGCGGCCACGGCCTCGGCCAGCGGCACGCCGAGGGCGCGGACGGCCCCAAGCGCGGCCAAGGCATTGGCGACGTTGTGGGCACCCGGTGCGTTCAGGACTACGTCGTGACGGTCGCCGCCGACTTCCGTCAAGGTGAAGCGCATGCCTGTGGGCAGGGGTTCGAGATCATGGGCGTTCAGCGTCGCCGACGCCTCACCCATGGCGAAGGTGATGACCTTTTCGGCGCGCAGAGTCTGGGCCAGCGCCGCCGTCTCGACGTTGTCGAGATTTAGCACGGCCGTCGCCGCCCGGCCGGTGAAGCCGCCGAACAGGTCGCGCAGCTCTTCCATCGACTTGTGATCCAGAGAGATGTTGGAGACCACGGCCACCGTCGGATCGTAGAGGGCGATGGAGCCGTCGCTTTCATCCACTTCGGAGACGAACAAATCGCGCCCGCCGATCAGGGCGCTGGCGAAAGGATGGTCGGCGTCGACGAAATTCTTCATTACCGCCCCGTTCATCACCGTCGGCGCGCGCCCGGCGCGATGCAGGATCCAGGCGATCATGCCGGTGATAGTGGACTTGCCGCTCGTCCCCGCCACGCCGATCGAGGTCGGGGCGGCGTTGAACAGGTCGCTGAGGAGCTCCGGCCGCGTCACGATCTTCGCCCCGACGCGGCGGGCGGCGCCGATGTCGGGCACCGTCTCCTCGACCGCGCCCGTGGCGACCACGATCTGGGTGGCGCGGGTTACGCCCGAGCCGTCCTGGGGGTGCAGCGCGACCCCCTGCGCCTCCAGCCAGGCGAATTTTTCGGGGGTACGGCCTTGGTCGCGCGAGCGGTCGGAACCCTCGATCCGGCCGGCCTGCGCCTTGACGATCATGGCCAGCGGCAGCATGCCGGAGCCGCCGACGCCGCAGAAGAAATAGTCATCCTGATGCATCGGCTTGATCTTGGAGGGCGAAACCGGGGAAAGTCCGGCGGCCTGACTAGCACGGGCGACGCCGGAGGCCAGCCGCAATCCCCATGAAGATCGGCATCGTCAACGTCAGTTCCCGCTTCAGCCGCGCGCGCGCCGACGCCGTCGAGGCGTGGATGGCGACCCACTATCCGGACCGGTCGGTCTCGGTGGTGTTTCATCCGGCCAGCTTTTCCAAGCACGGTCATTTCGGCGGCGACGACGCCACCCGCGCCCGGGCCTTCGTGGAGTTCGCCAACGACCCCCGAATCGACGCCGTCTGGTTCGCGCGCGGCGGCTACGGCTCGTGCCGCATCGCCGAGGCGGTTCTGCCGAGACTGGAATCCGTGGCCCGCAAGAAGCGATACCTGGGCTTTTCCGACGCCGGCACCCTGTTAGCTGCCCTGTACAAGGCTGGCTTCCCGCATGTGGCGCACGGGCCGATGGCTTCCGATTCGGTGCGCCGCGACGAGACGGCGCGACGCGCGATCAACTGGTTGGTGAAAGGCGACGAGGCCTCGCTGGAACCGTCTCTGGCAAATGATCCGCGCCCGGCGGTCGCCTTCAACCTGACCATCCTCGACCAGTTGATGGGCACAGCGCTGGAGCCCGATTTGGCCGGTCACGTGGTTATGCTGGAAGAGGTGTCAGAAGCGCTCTATCGCGTCGACCGGATGATGTTCCACCTGACGGGCCAGTCGTCGATGCGGCGCGTCGCGGGCATCCGGTTGGGGCGGGTCACGGACGTCACGCCCAACGACCCCGACTTCGGCCTGACCCCTGAGGAGATCGTTCGCTACTGGTGCGATCGCTCCGGGATTCCTTATCTCGGCCCGGCCGACATCGGTCACGACGGCGACAACAAGGTCGTGCCTTTCGGGCCACGGTAGAGCGGCGTTCGTTCGCGTGGACAGGGAAGGCTGTCGACAGCTTCGCCCTTGGCACGCCAGATCGTTCCCGGTGGGTTGCCTCGGCGCGATCCCGACGACGCGGGCCCTTGGGGGAGGGTGCGCGGGGGCGATCCGGGCGACGTCGGGGGCGTCGGCCGGATCGCCTGTCCCGCCGTCGGTGGGCGATCGCCGACCGCGACGACGGCGACGCTGGCGAAGGTCTGCCTGCCACGCCATGATGGACTTGCATGAACCGCCGCAACCTCCTGATCCGCGTCGCAGGGCTGGCCGCCATCGGCGGGGCGGCGTGGTGGGCGCGCGAGACCCTGATCTGGCCCGAGCCGCGGCTGGCCTTCGCGGACGGTCGCGCCACGCCCTGGATGCCTTACGCCCGAAGAGCCAGCGTGCCGACCGTCAGGGTCCGGATCGCCGGACGCGAAATCGTCGCCCTGATCGACAGCGGGGCGCAGTATTCAGTCATCGACCGTGCGTTCGCCGCTGAACTGCCGGAGCAGGGCCGCGCCCTGTTCGACATTCCGCTGGTCGCCTATGGCGTCGGCGGCGGCAGTCAGGTGGGGCGGGGCACGACGCTGGACCTCGATCTGCCCGGCCTGATGGTAACGCGTCTGCGCGCGGCGATATTGGACCTCGGGCCCTTGGCCTCGGCGGAAGGACTGCAGACTCCCCTGATCATCGGACGTGACCTGCTGGAGCAAGTCGTCCTGGCGATGGAGCCGGCGCGGCGTCACGTCCGGCTGGTCGCCCGCGACGCCTTTGTCCGGCCCGCCGATCTGGCCCCCACAACCGTGCATCTGGCGGGCGGGGCCATGGTGGCGGCCGTCACTGTCGAGGGCGTGGACGTCGACGCAGTGGTCGACACGGGCGCCTCGTCCCTGCTGGCGCTCGACCGGGAGACGGCGACCAATGCGGGCCTGTTGGACGGGCGACCGCAGGAGAGTGGCGTCAGCCTGGTCCTTGGCGGCGCCATGCGCGCGCTGATCATCGAGGCCCGCACCGTGACCTTCGCCGATCACCTTTACCGCCGCGTCCCGGTCGGTGTGTTTGAACAGCCGCCCCTGCCCAACTTCCCTGGCGCGCTGGTGGGCATGGACGCCTTCGTCGGGCGTCGCGCGGCGCTGGACCTGGGCGGCGGGACGCTGCACGTCTCGCGTCCGCTGGACCTCACCGTGGGCGGTCGAGGGACGTGAGGCCTACAGGGCAGTGAAGGTGTCACAGGTCGCCGGATCGCCGGACTCGTAGCCGCGTCGCAGCCATTCCATCCGCTGGGCAGATGAGCCGTGGGTAAAACCCTCGGGCACCACGCGCCCGCCTTGGCGGCGTTGCATGGTGTCGTCACCGATGGCCGCAGCGGTCCTCATACCCTCTTCCAGATCGCCCGCGTCCAGCGCGACCGCGCCGTTCGACACGGCGGCGGCATTGGCGGCCCAGACCCCGGCGTAGCAGTCGGCCTGAAGCTCCAGGGCCACGGAATACTGGTTAGCCTCCGCCTCGCTCGCGGCCCGTTGCTGGGCCTGCCGGACCTGCTGCGAGGTGCCCATCAGGGTCTGGACGTGGTGTCCATATTCATGGGCGATCACATAGGCGCGGGCGAAGTCGGCGCTCGAGGCGCCCAGATCGGTTTCCAGCTGCTGCCAGAAGGACAGGTCCAGATAGACCCGCTTGTCGCTCGGACAATAGAACGGACCCATGGCCGATTGGCCGAAGCCGCAGCCCGTGCTCGTGCCTTGTTCGTAGATCACAACCGTCGGCGGCTCATAGCCTTCCAGCTTGGTCTTCCAGACGTCGTCCACATTCGTGCCTATCACGTCGACGAAGGCGCCGGCCTGGTCCTGGGGCGAGCCTTGCGCGCCCCGTTCGCTTGCACCCACGCCGCCGAACTGGCTTGCGACCTGCTGGGTGGTGGAGGGGTCGATGCCGAAGACGAAATAGCCGATGGCCGCCAGAACCAGCACGCCGATTCCGCCGCCCGCGGCCACGCCGCCGCCCATGCCGCGCCTGTCATCAATGTTGCCGCCGCGTCGTCCGCCCTGCCACCGCATGATCGCCGTCCCTCGCCAATGCCATCCGAGCCAGGCCGTAACGCGGCTCGGGTCGAAGGGATGCAGGACGAACGCGATCTCAGCGCGGCGCGCGGTCAAGCCAGGCGTCGATCTGACCGACGGACGTCGTTGAAGCCTGACGACGCGCGGTCGCGGCCCGGCGCAGCGCGCGCGCCTCTCCCGTCGAAAGCAGGGGCAGGACGGCCGGGGGCAGAAGTGGCTCAGGCGGGCGCGCCGACTGTAGGCGCAGGCTGGTCAGCCGGGTTTCCGTCTCCAGCCAGCGCGCGGAGGCCCCGCGTTGATCCGCCTGGATGCGCAGGCGATCCATTTCATAGCGATGCTGATCAGCCTGATAGCGGTTCTGGTCGAACACAGGCGCGCCGCGGCTGGGCGGCCAAGCGTGCGCAACCCGGGCCTGCGCGGGCGCGGCGAGGAGCAGAAGGACGACTGCGAGGGCGTGAGCGACGGTCATGAATCATAAGATGGCGCGGGATACTGCGCGCTCCAAGCATAGCCGCCGATCTCGCGCCACTGGACCGGGCCTTCAGGCTCGCCTGGACAGCGTCCATACCCGGGTGCGCTTGACGGCAGAGCCCTCCAGCTCTCGCGTGGTCGGCACCACGTATTCGGCCAGAAGCTCGAAGCCCGTCCTGGGGAAATAGGTCCGCAGGGGATCGCCGACGATGACCCGGGTCCTGCCCGCGGCGGCGAGGGTCAGCCAGTCGAGCACGCGGCTCGACATCGGTTGTTCGTAGAAAACGTCGCCGGCGCAAATCACGTCCACCTCTGGCGGCGGGCCCTCTAGTAGGTCCTCGGCGGTGAAGGCCAGGGTCACCCCGTTGGCCGCCGCGTTCAGCGCCGCCGCCGCGCCGCAGAAGGGATCGACGTCGGCGCAGAGGACCGAGGCCGCGCCGGCTTTCATCGCCGCAACGCCGACCAGGCCGGACCCCGCCGCGAAGTCGAGCACCCGTTTGCCCCGAACCTCCGTCGGATGGTCCAGCAGCCAGCGGGCCAGTCCCTGACCGCCGGCCCATGCGAAGGCCCAGAACGGCGGCGGCAGACCCATCTCGCCGAGTTCCTCTTCGGTCAGACGCCAGATGGGCGTGATCTCGTCGGCCAGCCACAGGGAAATCTCCGGCACGTGCGGCACGGGCTGGAGGCGGGTGTTGGCGAGGATGAAGGCGGCGGGATCGGGAATACGGGTCAGGTCAGATCACCCAGAAGCAATATCAACCGCGACGCCGCGCTCTTCAGCACGTCGCCATAGCCCCCGCCACCTCCACCCGCTCGCCTTGCGGCTTGCTCCGGACCGCCCGGTGCAACGCAGGCAACTTCCAGCATGGCAAGTGCATGAAGATCTACGTCTACGGCTACATCAACCTGATCTCGTCGAGCCGGCGGCTGGAGCGCGAGGCCGGGCGCAATGTCGAGATGATGTGGCTTACCGGGCGGCTAAAAAAACATGCTGCGCCTCACCTCGCCGGGGGTGT
>NZ_JBDNHO010000104.1:0-62574 GCF_041688735.1 Brevundimonas sp. | reverse complement strand
CCATCAAGGCTCAGATTTCGCTCCAGCATGATTCTGGACCATTTTTTGGATTCAGGTCGATTCGACCTGAAGCAAAAGTGGTCTAGAGCGAAATCCGTCTTGATGGACGCAGTCCATCAAGGCTCAGATTTCGCTCCAGCATGATTCTGGACCATTTTTTGGATTCAGGTCGATTCGACCTGAAGCAAAAGTGGTCTAGAAACGGGGTCGAACCCCCAGAGACCCCCATGCCCGAGCAGACCGACAAACAGACCTTTTCCGACGCGGACGCGCTGGAGTTCCACCGCTCGCCCACGCCGGGCAAGATCTCCATGGCCCCGACCAAGCCGATGGCGACCCAGCGCGACCTGTCGCTGGCCTATTCGCCGGGCGTGGCCGTCCCGGTGCTGGCCATCGCCGCCGATGTCGACAAGGCCTACGACTATACGGCCAAGGGCAATCTGGTCGCCGTCATCTCCAACGGCACGGCCATCCTCGGCCTCGGCAACCTCGGCCATATGGCGTCCAAGCCGGTGATGGAGGGCAAATGCGTGCTGTTCAAACGCTTCGCCGACGTCGACAGCTTCGACGTCGAGGTCAAGACCACCGACCCGGACGAGTTCGTCACCGTGGTCAAGAACATCGGCGACACCTGGGGCGGGATCAATCTGGAGGACATCAAGTCCCCGGAATGTTTCGTCATCGAGTCAGAACTTCAGGACCTGCTGGACATCCCGGTGTTCCACGACGACCAGCACGGCACCGCCATCATCTCGACCGCCGGCCTGATCAACGCCTGCCACATCACCGGCAAGAGGCTGGAGGACATCAAGGTGGTCCTCGCCGGCGCCGGTGCCGCAGGGCTGAGCTCGATCGGCCTGATGAAGGCGGTCGGCGTCAAGGCCGAGAACACCGTCATCGTCGACCGCGACGGCGTGATCTACAAGGGCCGCGACAACGTCGACCAGTGGAAGGCGGCCCACGCCACCGACACCCCGCACCGCACCCTGGCCGAAGCCATGGTCGGCGCCGACGTGGTCCTGGGTCTGTCGGCCAAGGGTGCGATCACCAAGGCAATGGTGGCCTCCATGGCCCCTAATCCGATCATCTTCGCCATGGCCAATCCGGACCCGGAGATCACGCCGGAGGACGTGCTGTCGGTCCGCTCCGACGCCATCATGGCCACGGGACGCAGCGACTACGTCAACCAGGTCAACAACGTCCTGGGCTTCCCCTACATCTTCCGCGGCGCGCTGGACGTGCGCGCCCGCCGGGTGAACCATGAGATGAAGGTCGCCTGCGCCCAGGCGCTGGCCGCTCTCGCCCGCGAAGACGTGCCCGACGAGGTCGCCATGGCCTATCGCGGACGCAAGCTGCGCTTTGGCCCCGACTACATCATCCCGTCCCCGTTCGACCCGCGACTGATCTGGTACATCCCGCCCTTCGTCGCCCAGGCGGCGATGGACTCGGGCGTGGCGCGCAAGCCGATCGAGGACATGGACGCCTACCGCACCGAGCTGCGCCAGCGCGTCGATCCGTCGGCCGCCCTGATGCAGCGGATCAGCTCGGTTGTGCGCGCCGCGCCCAACAAACGCATCGTCTTCGCCGAGGGCGAGGAGACCGCCGTCATCCGGGCCGCCTGGGGCTTCAAACAGGCCGAGCTGGGCACGCCCATCCTGATCGGCCGCGAGGACCTGATCCGCCAGAACGCTGCCGAGGCCGGGCTGAATTTCGACGATCTGGGCATCGAGATCGTCAACGCCCGCGTCAGCGATCGCAACGCCGAATACACCGACTGGCTCTACGAGAAGCTGCAACGTCGCGGCTATCTGAGGCGCGACGTCCAGCGGATGATCAATCAGGACCGCAACTATTTCGGGGCCACCATGTGCGCCCGCGGCCAGGCCGACGCCATGGTCACCGGCGTCACCCGCAACTTCAACATGGCGCTGAAGGAGGTCCGGCGCGTGCTGGACGTCCGTGAACGGATGATCGGCCTGTCGATCCTGCTGGCCAAGGGCCGCACCCTGTTCGTGGCCGACACCTCGATCCACGAACTGCCCAATGCCGAGGAACTGGCCGAGATCGCCATCCAGGCCGCCGCCACGGTGCGCAAGCTGGGCCGGTCGCCGCGCGTCGCCTTCCTGTCCTACTCCACCTTCGGCAACCCTCCGGGCGACCGGGGCGAAAAGGTCCGCGAGGCCATCCGCATCCTGGACGCCCGGGGCGTCGACTTCGAATATGAAGGCGAGATGCCGCCCGAGCTGGCGCTCGATCCAGAGGCGCGGGCCAACTATCCGTTCATGCGCCTGAGCCGCGACGCCAATGTGCTGGTCATGCCGGCCATCCATTCGGCCTCCATCTCGACGCGTCTGGTCCAGTCGCTGGGGGCCGCCACCGTCATCGGCCCGCTGCTGGTGGGGCTCGAGAAGTCGGTCCAGATCGTGCCTCTGGGGGCCTCGGTCACCGAAATCATGACCGCCGCCACCTTCGCCGCCTATGAAGAGGGCGTGGTGGCGGAGGGCTGACGGGTCAGGCGGCCAAGCGATCAGGAGGTCAGGCCCAGCCTGCGCCGTTCGGCCGTCAGACGGATCCATTCCAGCACGCAGAACACCACCGCGATCATTCCAATCAGGGCGGCGAACTGGAACATTGGCGCGAAGCCCTGGGTGTCCACTATCTCGCCCATCGGTGCCCGGCCCAGGGTGCCGATCAACAGGGCCAGAGAGGTGAAGACCGCGAACTGGACCGCGCCGAACAGCTTGTTGGACAAGGCCGACAGATAGGCCACAAAGGCTGCCCCCGCGAAGCCGCCGGCAACGTTCTCGCCAGTGATGGCCAGCATCAGCCGCGCCAAGGGCTCGCCGACCCCGAACGTCCCGAACAGGGCGTACAGCCCCGTCGCCTGCATGAACGGCCCGATGTTGGGCGCGCCAATGGCTAGGTCCATGAACAGCAGATTGGTCGCCGCGCTCAGCACTGCTCCGATCAACAGGCACGGCATCCGCCCCAGCACCAGCAGCGCCCATCCACCCAGCGCGATGCCCAGAATGGTCATGAAGACACCGAACGTCTTGGACGCCAGCGCCACCTCGGTCAGCGTGTGGCCCAGCGCCCCGCCATCGGCTCCTAGATAGAAGGGAAAGGCGAACGGGCCCCAGACCCCGTCGGTGATCCGGTAGCTCAGGATCAGCCCCAGCACGATCAGCGCGCCCCAGCCCAGCCGGCCCATCAGTTCGACCAGCGGCGCGAGAACGGCGTCGTAAAGCGTGTTCGTGAACGAGGGAGCCTCGCTGGCCACGGTCTGCGCCGTCCCCTTGCCACGCCAGACGATGAAGCCGGCCAGGCCCGCGGGCAGCAGCACGGCTCCGCCTACGATCCACGGACCCCAGGTCTGGATGAACGTCCCCGCGCTGGGCGCCGGCGTCGTCGTCAGGGCGCTGACCATGAAGCGGATCAGCATGAAGGCGGCCCAGCCCCACGTCAGCAGGGTGAGGCCCAGCGCCGCCTTGCGCAGGATCGGCGAGCCGAGCCGTTCACGCGCCACGGCCTCCTTGGGCGCGGGCCGGGGCTCCGGCGCGATCAGGGTCCCTATCAGGCCCAGGCCCATCAACGCCGCGCCGCCGATGAACGTCGCCGGCCAGCCGAAATTGTCCGCCAGGACAAGCGCCCCCGCGCCACCGATCAGGCCGGAGGTGCGGAACCCAAACTGATAGACGGCCGACAGCAGATCCACGGGCACGACATCGTCGGCCACCTCGATCCGCCAGGTGTCGATGACGATGTCCTGCGTCGCCGAGGCGAAGGCCCCCAGCGCCGCCGCCAGCGCCAGCAACCCGATGGCGCCGCCGCCTGGCTGCGACAGCGCGATGATCACGAACGCAGCGGCCACGATGATCTGGCACATGACCATCCAGGCGCGGCGCCGTCCCATCCGCCCGATCCCGGGCGGAGTCAGGCCGACCGTCGGCGACCAGAGGAATTTGAACGCGCCGAACAGGCCGACCCAGGAGAGTATGCCGATGGTGGCCACCGACACTTTTTCCTCGGACAACCAGGCGTTCAGCGTGCCGAACAGCATGGCGAACGGCAGACCGGCAGAAAAGCCGAGCAGCAGCATGGCCAGGGTTCGGCGCTCGCGGAAGGCGGCCTTGAGCACGCCCAGGCCTTTGGGCGCCGTCTCCAGGGCAGCCACTTCGGCGACAGGCGTCGGGCGGTCGGTCATCAGGCGGCGTCTCCGGACGCCCCCCAGTCACGAACTTGGCGTCTTGTCAGACGGCGACCTTGGCGCGGTCGATGCGGTTCGTCCAGCGGGCGAGCGACACGCGCAGCGCCTCGAGCTCGAGCGGCTTGACCAGATGGTCGTTCATGCCGGACTCCAGGCAGGCCTTGCGGTCCTCGACGAACGCGTTGGCGGTCAGGGCGATGATCGGCGTGCCGTCGCCCCGGGCGCGGATGGCGCGGGTCGCGGTGGGACCGTCCATGCCCGGCATCCGCATGTCCATAAAGACCAGATCGTAGCGCGCCCGCTTCATCGCATCGACGGCCTCGTGCCCGCTGGCGGCGGTCTCGACCGTGCAGCCCTCACGCTTCAGCAGGGTCGCTGCCAGCAAGGCGCCGACCGGATTGTCCTCGACCAGCAGGACACGAGTGCCCGAGAAGCGCGCGGTGACGACGCGGTCGTCATCGACCGGTGGCGGCGGCGGCAGGCCAGGCTGCAGAGGGCTCTGCGCGCCGACGGCGGCCAGTACCCGTTCGGCCAGCGAAGCGCGACGCAGCGGCTTGATCAGATAGCCGTGGAAGCCCTGAGACCGGTACCGCGCGATCAGATCGCGCTCTGACGGCTTCAGCAGGACGATGGCGCGGCCAGTGGCGGGACGCGACGCCAACCCCTGTCCGGCCGAGCGGGAAGCGTGATCGATCAGGCACACGGCGGACTGGGGGGCGACCGTCCCGCCCGAAGCCTCGATCTGCGCCACGGTGGCAGAGCGGACGAAAGCGTCGGGACTGACCACCGATACGGCGTGGCCGTCGAGGCAGCGCAGACGCTCGGGCGTCTCACGCGTCGAAGGGAAGGCGGCCTCGAAGCGGAAGCGCGCGCCCGGGCCGTCGGGGCGATCCGCCACGCTGACCTTGCCGCCCATCGCGCCGGCCAGTTTCCTGACGACGGCCAGGCCCAGGCCGGCGCCGCCGAACCGGCTGGCGTCCGAAGCGTCGACGTGGCCGAACTCCTCGAAGATGCGCGCCCGGGCTTCCGGCGGCACGCCTGGACCGGTGTCGTCGACGATGAAGGCCAGGCGCGGGGTCTTGGCCGGGCCGTTGACGCGTTCAATGGAGATGCGGACGCCGCCGGTTTCGGTGAATTTCACCGCGTTGCCGGCCAGGTTGAACAGCACCTGACGCAACCGGCCCTCGTCGGCCAGGATGTCCGGCGCGTCGGCGGCGACCGACCAGGCGATCTCCAGCCCTTTGTCGTGCGCCCTGGGGCTGAGCAGTTCGGCGACGCCGCGCACCATGGTCTCCAGATCGACCGGGGCGGCGTCGAATTCCAGCTTGCCGGCTTCCAGCCGGGCATAGTCGAGCAGGTCGTTGACGAGGCCCAGCAAATGTTCGGCCGAGGATCGGGCGGCCTCGACATAGGCGCGCTGGGCGCCGTCCAGCCGGGTGCGGGACACCAGCCCGAGCATGCCGATCACGCCGTTCAACGGCGTCCGCATCTCATGGCTCATGAGGCGCAGGAATTGATGCTCCGCATTGGCCGCTTCCACCGGTTCGCTGATTTTCACTTGCCGCGCCATCGTCGCCCTCCCCGGACCACGACCATGCCGCGAAATATGTTAACGCCCGCTCAAACCCGAATCAGAAGGCCGGCGCGGGATGGGCGGCTGCGGACTGACGCTCAAAATCGCCTTGGGCCCCGACTGTTGAGCGACGATGGACCAGCGCCTCGGCGATGTGTCGGCGCAGCACGCCGTCGCAACCGTCCAGATCGGCGATGGTGCGTGCCAGCCGCAGCGTGCGTGTCCACCCCCGCGCGGTCAGTCCGCCGGCCTCGCCCGCCCGCATCAGCAGGGCGCGGCCCGCCTCGTCCGGGGTGGCGAACCGGTCCAGCGTCTCGCCGGATGCCCTCGCGTTGACGGCCTGATCCCGCGCGACGTCCGGATCGATACCAGCGGCGCGCAGGCGATCCTCCTGCATCGCCCGCGCGGCAAACACCCGGGCGGCCGCCTCCGCCGTGCCCTCGGCTGGCGGCGGCAGGGCCATGTCGGCGGCGGTGACCGGCGGCGTCTCGACCGTCAGATCAATGCGGTCGAACATCGGGCCGGAGATACGATTCTGATAGTCGCGCTGGCACCGCGGAGCCTTGCCGCACGCCCCCTTGCCACCCCCGCCGAAGCCGCAGCGACACGGGTTCATGGCGGCGATCAGCTGAAACCGAGCCGGGTAACGCACGTGCGCGTTGGCCCGGGCAACCACGATCTCGCCCGTCTCCAGCGGCTGGCGCAGGGAATCGAGGGCCTGGGCGGAGTATTCCGGCAGTTCGTCCAGGAACAGCACGCCGTTGTGGGCCAGCGACGCCTCGCCCGGTTTGGCCCGCAGTCCACCGCCGGTCAGCGCCGCCATGGAAGCCGAATGGTGGGGCGAGCGGAACGGCCGGTCGCGGGTCAGGCCGCCGCGCTCGATCAGACCCGCCACAGACCAGACCATGGACGTCTCCAACAGTTCCTTGGGCGTCAGCGGCGGCAACAGGCCCGGCAAGCGCGCCGCCATCATCGACTTGCCGGATCCCGGCGGTCCTATGAACAACAGGTTGTGCCCGCCCGCCGCTGCGATCTCCAGGGCCCGTTTGGCGCTCTCCTGTCCCTTGACCTCGCGCAGGTCGGGCACGCGAGCACCGGAGCGCATCGCCCCCGGCTCGGGCCGGCGCAGCACCTGGGTGCCCTTGAAATGGTTGACCAGTCCGATCAGCGAGCGTGGGGCAAGCACCGCCACCTCGCCGGCCCAGGCCGCCTCCGGCCCGTTTGCCTCGGGACAGATCAGGCCCAGCCCCATGGCGTCGGCCGCCACAGCGGCGGGCAGGGTCCCACCCACCGGCGCGATCCGGCCGTCCAG
The DNA here is from genome assembly GCF_041688735.1 of Brevundimonas sp. Lineage (GTDB taxonomy): Bacteria > Pseudomonadota > Alphaproteobacteria > Caulobacterales > Caulobacteraceae > Brevundimonas. The sequence goes on along the minus strand of NZ_JBDNHO010000104.1, from coordinate 55,482 downwards.
CCCCAGCTCGCCAACCGCCGCCCATCCGGCCAGGGCGTCCGCCGGGATCACGCCCATCGACGCCAGCAGGGCCAAGGCGATGGGAAGATCGAAATGGCTGCCCTCCTTGGGCAGGTCGGCCGGGGCGAGGTTGGCGATGATACGCTTGGACGGCATGGCCAGGCCGATGCCGGCGAAGGCGCCCCGCACCCGCTCACGGCTCTCGGCCACCGCCTTGTCGGCTAGGCCGACAATCGTGAAGGACGACTGGTCGCTGGACAGCTGCTGGACCTGAACGTCCACGCGCCGCGCGTCCACCCCTTCGTACGCCACCGTCACCATGCTGGCGAGCATGTATTCCTCCCGCTATGCGAGAAGGAACAAGTCACGAACTGACGCGGTTGGCAAGGCGCGGGTTGAAGGTCGAAGGTCGAAATTCGCGTGGAGGCTGCCGGAGAGGTATAGCGCCGGTCAGGTCCTCGCCCTTCGCCGCTCGCCCCTCTTCTTCTCAATCGCGTCCCACATCAGGGCCGCCGCATCGACGCCGGTGAACACCTTCAACTGCTGGGCGCCGGTCGGCGAGGTGACGTTGATCTCGGTCAGATAGTCGCCGATCACGTCGATGCCGACGAAGATCAGGCCGCGAGCCTTCAGCGTCGGGCCGATGGCGGCGCAGATTTCCCGATCGCGGGCGGTCAGTTCAACCGGTGCCGCCGTGCCGCCGACGCGCAGGTTGGAGCGAACCTGGCCCTTGGCGGGGATGCGATTGATGGCCCCGACCGGTTCGCCGTCGATCAGGATGATGCGCTTGTCGCCCTTCTCCACGGCGGGGATGAATTTCTGGATGACCAGCGGGTCGCGGCTGCCCGTCGCGTGGATTTCGATCAGGGCTTCCAGATTGGGATCGCCGGCCTTCAGCTTGACCACGCCCGAGCCCGCCGCGCCGTGCAGGGGCTTGAGCACCACGTCGCCGTGCCGCGCGTGAAAATCAACTAATGCGACCGGATCGGATGAAATCAGCGTCGGCGGCGTCAGGCCGGGAAAGCGGGTGACCAGCAGCTTCTCCGGCGCGTTGCGAACTTCCCTCGGGTCGTTCACGACCAGTGTCGCGGGATGGACGGTCTCCAGCAGATAGGTAGCGGTGACATAGGCCATGTCGAACGGCGGGTCCTGACGCATCAGGATGACGTCGACGTCGCGGCCGAGGTCCAGCTTGGTCTCCTCGCCAAAGGTGACATGGTCGCCGACGATCTCGCGCAGGACCACCGGCCGGGCGCGGCAGAACAGTTGGCCGTCCTCCAGCGCCAGCGTGCGGACGTCATAAACCCACATCGGATAGCCCCGGTTCTGCGCCTCCATGGCCTGCAGGAAGGTCGTGTCGGACTCGATGTTGACGGCCTCGATAGGATCCATCTGGATCGCGACCTTGAGCATCCGGCTTGTCCTTGCTGATCGCACGTGAACAGGGCGACGGCTTGGCTAATGGGCAGGCTGGGCGGCCGACGCAACCCTGGTCCGGACTCAAGCCCCCCCGAAGGGCGTCGGGCCAACTCAATTAAGCTGAAGGCGCACGCGGTCGACGCTGATGCGCCGGTGGGCCTCGAACGGATCGTCCGGCGAGCGAGCCCGCGACAGCGCGTCCAATGCGCCGGCCAGCGCGCCCTGCTTCTCGCGCGCCGAGGCGACGTCCAGCCACGGGCGATGGTCGTCGGGGTCCAGCAGGGCGCGGCGCAGGGCCGAACGCTCCGCGCTCTCGTAATCCCCGCTCCGGATGGCACGGCTGAACAGCACATTCTGAAGGCGGATCAGGGCTTGACGATCGCTGACCGGCGCCATCAGCACGTCCAACCGGTCGGCGACGTGCGGGGTCAGTCCGGCCCTCAGCGCCCGCCGCGTCAGCTCGGACGGCATCACCACCCGGCCCTGACTGAAGGGGTCCAGCGCAACCGGGCCGCCGGGCGTCTCGACCCGCAAGAGGAAATGGCCGGGAAAGTCGACGCCCTGCGCCTTGATCCCCGCCCGTCGGGCGGCGTCAAGATAGAAGACGGCCAGCGAAGCCGAAAGGCCCCGCCGCCGCTCGGCCACATCGATCACGTCGGTGTTGGCCGCGCTGTCATAGGTCAGCAGGTCGCCGTTCAGCCGCAGGTCGGCGGCCATGGTCTCGGCCAGGGCGTCGTCGGGACTCTCTCCAGAACCGCGTTCCGCCAGACGTTCGGCGGCGTTGCGCGCCAGGGTACGGACCGGCTCGGGATCGCGGAAGGGATAGTCGTGGATGGCGCAGGCGATGGCGGCTTCCAGCAGGGGGAAGTCGTCGTCCTCGGCCTGTCCGGCCTCAAAGAGCAATTTTTCGGCGTCGTCGCGCGTCACGGGCGGCCCATCCCCAATGGCTCCACGCCGCGACGATGGCGCGGAAACCGGCCGGGAGCCAGCGCCACCACGTCGATCCGCAACAGATGTCCGGCCAAGCTGGGTCTTTGACGCAACACCGCCCGGCCGGCCGTCAGCAGGCGACGGTGCTGGTCTTGGCTCAGCGCCGCGAGTGCCTGTTCCAGCGTGGCGCGGCGCTTGACCTCGACGACGGCCAGCGTGCGGCCGCGACGGGCGAGAATGTCGATCTCTCCCGCCTTGCTCTTCAAACGAAAGCCCAGGATCTGATAGCCGCGCGCCATCAGCAGCAGTGCGGCCAGCCATTCCGAGGCATGCCCCGCCTTGTGCGCCCTGGCTCCCAGGGCGACGCGCCAGCCGCGCTTGGTCCGGACGACCTTGGGGGCCTTGAGGCGGGTCGCGGGCCGGTCGGCGCTCACCGGCCTTGAATCTCCAAGGCCCGCTTGTAGAGCGGCTTGCGTGGCAGGTTAAGCGCCTTGGACACCTCGGCTGCGGCCTCGCCGGGCGGCAGACGGCTCAGGGCCTCGGTCAGGGCCGCGTCGGCGTCGGCTTCGGACGCCTCTTCCCCGGCGACGGGACCGATGACGATGACGATCTCGCCCTTGGGCGACCGGCAGCGCGGGTCGACGGCCAGCTGGTCCAGCGGGCCGCGCACACACTCCTCGAACAGCTTGGTCAGCTCGCGGGCCACGGCGGCCGGACGCGGTCCGAGGACGGCTGCCATGTCGGCCAGGCTGTCGGCCAGACGGGGTCCGCTTTCGAAGAAGACCAGCGTCTGGCGGCTGGTGCGGACACTCTCAAGCACCGCCCGTCGCGCGCCGGACTTCGGCGGGAGGAAACCCGCGAACAGCACCCGATCGGCGGGCAGGCCGGCGATGCACAGGGCGGCCAGCAGGCTGGACGGACCGGGGATCGGATGCACCGGCAGCCCCGCCTCAATCACAGCCCGGGCGACGACGAAGCCGGGATCGCTGACCAGCGGCGTGCCAGCGTCGGACACCAGCGCCACCACCGCTCCGTCGCGCAGCCGTTCGATGGCCAGTTCGGCGGCGCGGGCGGAGGCGTGGTCGTCGCACCGCTCCAGCTTCGCCGTCAGCCCATAGGCCGACAGCAGCTTGGCGGTCACCCGCGTGTCCTCGGCCAGCACCAGATCGGCGGCGGCCAGCACGTCGAGCGCCCGCAGGGTCATGTCGCGCAAGTTCCCGATCGGCGTGGCCACCAGATACAGCCCCGACGCCACGCGGCGCGGCGGCGGGGCGGTCGGCGGGAAGGGCGAGGGATCATTGACGGACTCTGGCATCGGCGGGATCGTGCCAGCGAGGGCACCGCGGCTCAAGAGCCGTCGAGAGCGGGCGGTGCCTTAGGTCGGTTTCGACCCTCAGTGGACTTTGTCAAATAGCCCCGCGAAATCATGGACAGAGGTTGGAATAAATTTCGATCAGGCGATCTTTGGCTGCCCGATCCAACCAGAGCTTCAGGAGCGCGGGAGACTTTCTTCAGGTTGGATTCCGACCTCGATGACGTCCCATCCCGCGTCAGCCACTCGCAAACTGGCTTGCCCATCTTCCGCCAGCGTCATGGCTGGGCGACCGACAACTATCCACTCACCGGCCTCTGGCCGCGAGATGATCGTCTCTAGCTGCATCTGATTGTTGGACAGCGGACTCAAGGTAACGTCAATGCGATAGCGTCCATCAATCTGCATTCTCGCTGATCCACCCGTAGCGATTGTCAGGGAGGGCGCATCAACCACTTTACCATCATCGGTCATGGCAAAAGCGACGGAATACCTGCCAGCGGTGGTGGTCTGAGCCGCCGCTGGGGAAGCCAATGCCGTCGCGACGACAAGGAGTGCAATCACACGCATCGTATTCTCCGGCCAGCAGCAACCCGTAACATGCTTCGACGACTGTTGCACTGCGGGCAGCCTGCGCTGGCGGCTCCCCAACCTTGGCGGAACTCCGGACCGGACTGCGAATGGCCTCATATCAGTAAGGCCCTCAGCACCCCGTCCAGCACGGGTCGGCCGGTACGGGTGGCGATGACCCGGCCGGCGCGGATCTCCAGGAAGCCGTCGGCGGTCAGACCGGCGAGCGGCTCCGCGTCTGGCGCTCGGCCGAGAACCTCCAAATTCGCCAGCGCGACGCCCTCCACTGTGCGCAAACCCAGCAGCACCCGCTCTTCGGCAGCATCGCGGGAGGACTGTGTGTCACGCTCGCTCCACGACGCCCCCAAATGGACGCCAGAGACATAGTCCCCGATCCCCCGGTGCGCGACCGTCGCCGTGCGGGCCCCGCCCAGCGTCAGCCGCCCGTGGGCGCCCGGGCCGACGCCGAGATAGTCCCCGCCGCGCCAGACGTGGAGATTGTGGGCCGAGCGAGCCGCGACGCCGCTGGCGTGGTTGGAGACCTCATAGGCCTCGAAGCCCGCACGTCCGAGCACGGCCTGCGTCGTCTCGTACAGGGCGGCTGACAGGTCCTCGTCGGGAGGGGTCCAGACCCCACGGGCCACCGCCCGGCCGAAGGCGGTCGTCGGCTCTATAGTCAGCTGATAGGGCGAAACGTGCTCAAAGCCGAGGTCCAGCGCCTCGGTGAGTTCGGCGCGCCAGCCATCAACGGTCTGGCCCGGCCGGGCGTAGATCAGGTCGATCGACAGCCGGTCGAAAGCGCGGCCCGCGACGGCCACGGCACGGCGGGCCTCATCCGCCGAATGGTTGCGGCCCAGGAAGGCCAGCGCAGCGTCGTCCAACGCCTGCACCCCCATGGACAGGCGGTTGACCCCGGCGTCGGCGAGGGCGGCGAACCGGTCTGCCTCGGCGTCGGTCGGATTGGCCTCCAGCGTGATCTCTATCGGCCCGTTCAGCGGGAAAAGTGCCCTGGCCCGCGAGATGACGCGGCCGACGGCGTCCGGGTCCATCAGCGACGGTGTACCACCACCGAAGAAGATCGAGGCCAGACGGCGCGGGCCGGTCAGAGAGCCTTGCGCCTCCATGTCGGCGAGAATGGCTTTGACCAGAGCCGCCTGCTCTTCCAACCGGCCCACATCCTTGTCGGACTTGGCGCGCACGACGTTAAAGTCGCAGTAGGGGCAGATGCGGGCGCAGTAAGGCCAGTGGACGTAAAGGGCGACGTCATTCCCGGGGTCGGGCCCGGGGTCGGGAAAGGACTCAGTCAATCAGCGCCGCCTTCAGCTTGGCGAACGCCAAGGCGCGGTGGCTGAGGGCGTCCTTAAGAACCGGATCCATCTCGCCGAAGGTCCGGGTGTGGCCGTTCGGGATGAAGATGGGATCATAGCCGAAGCCGCTGTCGCCGCGCGGCGGGAAGGTCAGGGTTCCGTCGACCCGCCCCTCGACCACCACCGCCGGACCGTCGGGCCATGCCACGGCGAGGGCCGAGGTGAACCACGCCCGACGGTCGTCCGCGCCGATTTCCCCCAGACGATCCTCAACCTTCTTCATGGCCAAGGCGAAATCCTTGTCCGGTCCGGCCCAGCGCGCGGAAAAAATGCCCGGCGCGCCGTCGAGCGCCGAGACCGACATGCCCGAGTCGTCGGCCAACGAAACCTCGCCCGACCGTTCCGCCGCATAACGCGCCTTGAGCAGGGCATTGCCGGTGAAAGTCGCCTCGGTTTCCTCGGGTTCAGGCAAATTCAGGCTGCCGGCCGTGACCACCACGTAATCTCCCTTCAGCAAAGTCGCGATCTCGCGCGCTTTGCCCGGATTGTGAGTCGCTGCGACCAGCCGCATCCCCTTGATAAGTTTAAGCTTCATCCCGATCACGCGCCCGTAACAATGCATTGCCAAAGTTTAATATCGTTAAACGATATGTAACGTGATTTTCCGCTTCGCACGGCCTATCTATGTTTTCAAGAACGGAGGCCGCGACGTTCCCCGATGCTAGCCAAAACGGCAAGATCGATGCAGCGGCACAACCAACAGGGGGTGAAAACATCCCCGCTCAGGATTAACGGAGAACGACTATGCACACCATGAAGGTTTCCAACTTCATCGAAAAGATCGGCCACGGAATTTTTAACGCCTTTCTGTTGGCCTCGCTGCCGACCGCCCTGGTCGCCATAATCGTACAAGCCCTCTGAGCCATCCCCGGTTCAACGGAGCTTTGACGATCCGCATGACACACGCGATGAATAAGACCGCGCGTGGGTTCGCCGGACCCCGCGCGGCGATCGCGCCCTTCCCGGCCTGACGAAAAGAGGCCGACCCATGCGAATCCCGAAGACGCCTTTGATCGGGATCCGCGTGCCGGCCCTGCGGGCGATGGGCCCGGGGTCGATGTCCAGCATACTGAACGTGGCGCTCGGCGTGGCCTATTGGCTGACCATCGCCCTGATGATCGTGATGGCCGCGGCCTTCGTGATCACACTCTTCCTGCCCATGGGCCCAACCGGCCTGATCTTCAGCGATGAATCGGGCGGCACCGAGATTCCTGTCTCCCGCGCCTACATCCTGTTCGGCTTCGGTGCCTTCGTCGGCTATTTCGGCGGCTTCGCCCTGATCCTCCGCCAGCTGCGCCGCATCATTCTCTCCCTGCACATCGGCGACCCCTTCCAGCCCGCCAACGTCAGTCGTCTGAAGCAGATCGGCCTGACCCTGGCCACGGTCACCGGCGGCGCCTGGATCGGCCAGACCCTGGTGGCGCGGCTGGCGCGCGGCGAGATGGACGCTCCCGGCCTGTTCGATCTGGTCACCCCCGCTTTTTCCGTTCTGGTCGTCTTCGTGCTCGCCGAAGTGTTCCGCGAAGGCGCGCGCCTGCGCCGCGAATCCGAACTGACCATTTGACATGGCCGCGCGCTCAAAAGGCTCCGCTCTTTTCGACCCGACGCGCGGCGGGTAGGAGGGCCCATGGCTATCCGCGTCCAGCTTGATCGCATCCTTCTCGAACGGCGCATGTCGTTGACCGAGCTGGCCGACCGCGTGGGCGTGACCCTGGCCAATCTCTCGATCCTGAAGACTGGCAAGGCGCGCGCCATCCGCTTCTCCACGCTCGACTCCCTGTGCCGCGAGCTGAACTGCCAACCGGGCGACCTGCTGGTCCACGAGCCCGGTCCGCAGGACGCGGGATCCGATGAGGACGTCGACGGAAACGCGCCCGGCACGACATGAGTCGTCGTGACGACCTGAGCCCCGAGGATCGCCGCATCTGGGCGCGGGTCGCCGGATCAGTCACGCCCGCCAGACCGAAGAAGGCCACCCTCATCATTCCGGGCGCCGCCGTGGTCGATCCGCCTGCTGCGCCCCGTCTGAAAGGCGCGGTCAAGGCGCGCGCGGTTCCGCCCGCCTATGCGCCGGTCGTGTCCGGCGCGACTCGTCCGCGCGGCCTGCCCGAGGAACTGGAACCCCGCCGCCAGCGCCGCCTGTCGCGCGAACGTGATCCGATCGAGGCCAGGATCGACCTGCACGGCTTCGGCCGCTTCCAGGCCCAGGACGCCCTGACCGCCTTCCTGCTCGGCGCACAGACGCGCGGCTACCGCTCGGTGCTGGTCATCACCGGCCAAGGCCGCCGGGGCGGGACCGGCGTCATCCGTGCCTCAGTACACGAATGGCTGCAAGGTCCGGCCCTGCGCGGCGTCGTCTCCGGCTTCGCCCCCGCCGCCCGCCACCACGGCGGCGACGGGGCGCTGTATGTGACGATCAGGCGATCCTAGCCGACGTCGCTGTGTCTGGAACGCAGCTTCAGGCCGTTCTGTTTCGCCAACGCCTCAAGAGAGGTCATCGGGCGGGGTCCCCAGTGGGCGATGACTTCGGAGGCCGCCAGCGAACCCAGCTTGCCGGCGTCCTCCAGCGACAGGCCGCGCGCGAGGCCCAGCAGGAAGCCGGCGGCGTACTGGTCGCCGGCGCCGGTGGTGTCGACCACCTTGTCCACCGGGAAGGCGGCGACGGAGACGCGCTCGTCGCCCGACAGGACCACCGAACCGGCGGCTCCGCGCGTGACGGCGGCGATCTCGACCATGGCGGCGAGGCGGGCGGAAGCGGCGTCGAAATCATCCGTCTCGAAGAGGGCCGCCAACTCGGTCTCATTGGCCAGGACAATGTCGGCCGAGGCCTCGATGAAGGCCAGCAGCTCCGCGCGCCAGCGATGCACCACGAAGGCGTCGGACAGGGTGATGGCGACCTTGCGTCCAGCCGCGTGAGCGGCGGCGGCGGCGGCCTCGAAGGCGGCGCGGGCCGGGGCCGGGTCGAACAGATAGCCTTCCAGATAGACGATGGCGCTGGACCCGATCAGCGCGGCGTCGACGTCGTCGGCCGACAACTGGTTGGCGGCGCCCAGAAAGGTGCACATGGTGCGCTGGCCGTCAGGCGTGACGTTGATCATGCAGACGCCGGTGGCCTGGCCGGACGTCGCGCCGTTCTTCAGCGGCGGCGTCTCGAAATGCACCCTGGCGGCGCGGATGTCGTGGGTGAAGACGACGCCCAGCTGGTCATCGGCGACCTTGCCGATATAGGCCGCGCGCCCGCCGAACGCGCCCACGCCCGCCACCGTATTACCGGCCGAGCCGCCCGAGGCCTCCACGCCCGCCGCCATGGCATCATACAGGGCGGCGCTCTGGTTCGCGTCCACCAGCTGCATCGATCCGGCGGTCAGGCCTTGCGCCTCAAGGAAGGCCGGGTCGCACGGGGCGAGGACGTCGACGATGGCGTTGCCGACGGCGCAGACGTCGTAGAGAGGGTTCTGGATCATGGGCCGCCCTTAGCGGACGACCGGCCCGGCGTCACCCGAAAACCCATAAGGAATGCCTTATGCAATCGTCGCCCGTTCGCTATGAGGCGCGCATGACCGAGATCGCCGTCCTGACCCCCGCCCCTTCCGACCCCTCCTACGCCGGCCAGTGGCCGGGCGTGCTGGAACGGCTGTCCGAAGCCCTTGCGACGAGCGGCCTGACCGCCGTCCCGACGCCATGGACCGACCACGTCGGCGATGCCGCCGGTCTGATGCGGTTTCCGCTGGTCCTGCCGCTGATCGCTTGGGGCTATCACCGCGATCACGACCGCTGGATGCAGGCCTGTGAAACCTGGGCGGCGGCCGGGTTGCGGATGCTGAACCCGCCATCCGTGCTGGCGTGGAATTCGGACAAATCCTATCTGGGCCTGCTGGCCGAACAGGGCGTGGCCATCCCCGACACCGTCTGGATCGACAGCCCGACGCAAGACCATGCGGACGCAGCCTTCGACCGCTTCGGCACCGACCGGATCGTGGTCAAGCCGCGCGTCTCGGGCGGGGCTTACCGGACGCTGCGACTGGCGCGGGGCGAGGCCATGCAGGGCGCGCCCGAGGGCCCGGCGATGATCCAACCCTATCTGCCGACCATCGAGAGCGAGGGGGAGACCTCCCTGCTGTTCTTCGGCGGCAAGCTAAGCCACGTCGTCAACAAGCGACCGGTCCCGGGCGAGTTCCGGGTCCAGGTCCAGTACGGCGGCGGCTATGCAGCGCTGGCCGAGCCGCCCGCCGGCGCGCTGGCGCTGGCGGAGCAGACACTGGCGGCCATCGGCGAGGACCTGCTCTATGCCCGCATCGACATGGCCCCCGACGCCCACGGCGGCTGGCTGTTGATGGAGGCCGAACTTATCGAGCCGGACTTCTACCTAAGCTCCGCGCCAGAGGGCGGGAAGCGGTTCGCGAAAGCGGTGCGGGCTCGGCTCTGACCTCCCTCTCCGTTTGGGAGAGGGCTTGAGCACACGACGGGCAGCCGGCGTTCTTGCGCGAAAGGGATGAGGGTCTACGGCCGGAGGCGGCTTCGCCGCTGCAACCAACCGACCCTCATCCGGCGCTGAGCGCCACCTTCTCACAACGGGAGAAGGACGAGTTACGCCGCCTCCCCCGCCGCCATCAGCCCCGCCCGCGACGGGCAGACGTCGCTGATCACACATCCCCCGCATTTCGGCTTCCGCGCCGTGCAGGTGTAGCGACCATGCAGGATCAGCCAGTGGTGCGCCTTGGGCAGCCAGTGCTCGGGCACGACGCGGAACAACTGGGCCTCGACCTTGTCGGGGGTGCCGGCATTGGCCAGCCCCAGCCGGTGCGAGACGCGGAACACATGGGTGTCGACCGCGATGGCGGCCTCGATGCCCAGTTCATTCAGCACCACGCTGGCGGTCTTGCGGCCGACGCCGGGCAGGGCCTGAAGATCGGCGCGGTTCAGCGGCACGGCGCCGCCATGCCGCTCCAGCACGATCCGGCTCAGGGCGATGACGTTGCGCGCCTTGCCCCGGAACAGGCCGATCGAGGCGATGAAGGGGATCAGGCCCTCTTCCCCCAAGGCCAGCATTTTCGCCGGCGTATCGGCGACGGCGAACAGCTTGGCGGTGGCCTTGTTGACCGAGACGTCCGTGGCCTGGGCCGACAGGGCCACCGCGACCACCAGAGTGTAGGGGCTGGAGAAGGTCAGCTCGGTCTTGGGATCGGGCATGACGGCGGCCAGCCGCTCGAAGATCGCCTCGACCCGATCCTCATCCGGCGGCCAGCGGAGGGCGGGCGGCGGGCGCTTTGGCCCAGCCTTTCGTTTCAGTGTGACGGGTTTGATCATGATCACGCCAGTGGAACGTTGGCGAACCAGCGTCAATCGGCGTATTCGGCCCTTTGTCGTGTCTCGGGAGACCATCCATGCTGATCCACATGTCGTCCTGGCCCGAGATCGACGCGCGGCTGAAGGCCACGAAGACCGTCGTCGTGCCTATCGGCTCGAACGAGCAACACGGGCCGACCGGCCTGCTGGGCACCGACTGGATGTGCCCTGAAATCATCGCCCACGCCGCCGAAAAGACGGACGACGGCCTGATCGTCGCCCCAACCTTCAACATCGGCATGGCCCAGCATCATCTGGCCTTCGCCGGCACCATTTCCCTGCGCCCCTCGACCTTTATGGCGGCGATCACCGACTGGGTGTCGTCGCTAAGCCGCCATGGCTTCGAGCGGATCTATTTCCTCAACGGCCACGGCGGAAACGTCGCCACCATAGAGGCGACCTTCGCCGAAATTTACGCCGAATGGTCGTACGGCCATGCGTCGCTCAAGCAGGCTGGCGCCTCGCGCGAGCCGTTGGCGAACCCCTATGCGCAGCCACCGTTCGTGCTGAAACTTCGCAACTGGTGGGACCTGCCGGGCGTCATGGGCCTGTGCAATACGATGTTCCCGACCGGCCACGGAATGCATGCGACGCCGTCCGAGATCGCCGTAACCCAGGCGGCCTGGCCGGATCGGATCAAGACCGCCGACTATTCGCCCCGGATCGCGCCGGTCGGACCGATCCGCGACGCCCTGGACTATCGCGCCCGCTTCCCGGACGGCCGGATCGGCTCGGACCCGGGTCAGGCCAGCCCCGAGAAAGGCCAGACCATCATCGACGCCGCCGCGCCTGCCCTGCTCAAGGATGTGGCCAACTTCTCCGCCGAGGTCTTGCCTGCGTGGTGATTTCGCTCCGCCCTGATTCTGGACCGTTTTCTGGATTCGGGTCGTTTCGACCTGAATCGAAAATGGTCTAAGCTCGGCGCATGACCAAGCTCGACAAAGCCATCAAGACCGGCCGCCGCCTGACCCGCGACGGCGTCCACGCGGCCGAAACCGCTCTGTCGGGGGGAGAAATGCTGCAGGCTGCGGGCGACGTTATCAACGCCCGGCTGGAAATCATGGCCGCCGGCATGACCGATCCGCGCAAGGTCGATCTCAAGGAAATGTCGCTGATGAGCACCGAAAAGGTCGAGGCCCTGTCGGCCTCGGCCTCGGCCATGGGCAAGACCTTCGGCGACATCGGCGGTCGACTGGGTACCAGTGTCATGACCGAAGCCAGTCTGGCGAGCCGCGCCGCCACGGCCATCGCCTCTTCCGCGACCCCGGCCGGCGCGATGCAGGCCCAGTACAGCTATGCCGTCGGCTGGTGGGGCCGCGCCGCGGCCCAGATGCTGACCCTCAACAGCGAACTGCTCAAGGGCCAGGCCGAGGCGCTGCGCCCGATCCACAAGACCGCCGTCGCCAATGCGAAGCGTCTGAAGAAGTAGCGGGGCTTCCTCCCCATTTATGAGAGGGATGCCGACGCGAAGCGGCGACCGGGTGGGGCGCGCGGCTGACATTCCCCGCCCGGTCGCTGTGCGATCACCGTCCCTGCTTAAGGGGAGTGAGAACGCGAACCTATCTGAACGGCGGCTCGTCGAAGGCCCTCAGCTTGCGCGAATGCAGGCGGTTGCCCTCGGCGCGCAGCAGGTCGACGGCCTGGATGCCGATCTGCAGGTGTTCGGAAATGGAACCCTCGTAGAAGCGGTTGGCCTGACCCGGCAGCTTGATCTCGCCGTGCAGCGGCTTGTCCGACACACACAGCAGGGTCCCGTAGGGCACGCGGAAGCGATAGCCTTGGGCGGCAATGGTGGCACTCTCCATGTCGATGGCCACGGCCCGGCTCTGGTTGAAGCGCAGGGCTGATTTGGAATATCGCAGCTCCCAATTGCGGTCGTCGGTGGTCACCACCGTGCCGGTGCGCAGGCGGCGTTTGACCTCTTCGCCGGGCGCGCCCGAGACCATCTTGGCGGCGTCGTAAAGCGCGCGCTGGACCTCGGCGATCGAGGGGATGGGAATGTCGGGCGGCAACACCGCGTCCAGCACATGATCGTCGCGCAGATAGGCGTGGGCCAGAACATAATCGCCGATGCTCTGGCTCGGGCGAAGGCCGCCACAGTGGCCGATCATCATCCACGCGTGCGGGCGGGTCACCGCCAAGTGGTCGCAGATGGTCTTGGCGTTGGACGGGCCGACCCCGATATTGACCAGGGTGATGCCGCGATGCCCCGGCGCGGTCAGGTGATAGGCGGGCATCTGGTGCTTCTTCCAGGCCGCGTCCATGACCGCCGTCTCGGGGTTTGGCGTGTTGCGCGTGATCTCGATGCCGCCGGCGCAGACCAGTTTCTCATAGGCGCTGTTCGGATCGGCCAGCTGGGCGCAGGCCCAGCGCACGAACTCGTCGACGTAGCGGTTGTAGTTGGTGAACAGGATGTAGCTCTGCACGTCCTCGACCGGCGTGCCGGTATAATGGCGCAGGCGGGCCAGCGAGAAGTCAGTGCGCAGGCCGTCGAACTGGGACAGGGGGAAGGCCTTGGTCAGATCGAACATGCCGTCTGAAATCTCGTCCCCGATGTGGGCCAGGTCCGTAGTCGGGAAGTAGCGGGCGACGGTCGCGGTCTGGCTGCGGTCCAGGACGACGTCCGAGCCGTCCATCACATAGGGGAAGGGAATCTCCTGTTCCGAAGGCATGACGTCGAAGGTCGCGCCATAGTCGGCCTGGAGCAGGCCCAGCTGCTCCATCAGATAGGGGCGGTACAGGTCCGGTCTGGTGATGGTGGTCGAATAGACGCCCGGCCGCGACAGGCGCGCGAAGGCCCGGGTCGCCAGATTCTCGGGCCGTTCGCCGTACCAGCTGACCCGTAGCTCGGGATAGGAAAACAGGCCTTTCGCCCGCGCCCCGGCGTCGGCGCGTTCGCCCGTCTCAAGAAAGGTCCCGACCGCTGAGCGGAGGTTGGAGACCGATTGTGAGTAGAGCGTTTCGAGGCGATCCAGCGCCGCATCAGCCGTCATCGCGGCGTTCTTCATGTCTGTCATGGCCTTGATTAGCGGAAGATAACGACTTTGGCGAGACGGCGACGCTTCGCGCCGCTTGTCTTTCTGGCGCTATGCTCGCGACGCGGTCGCTCGCGGCTCGAGCGCGTCGGGCCCAGCTTCCGTCATCCTCCGGCTTGAGCGCTCAGCCCAACTCGCGGAGCAGGAAGGCCGTGACATCGTCCAGCACCGGCGCCTTCTTGCGGAACAGGGGCGAGAGGGTGGTTATGAGATCCTCGTGCGACAGGCCAGGATACAGCTTCGCCTCGCAGCGGCCGCCGACGGCCTTCATCCGGTCGCACAATATGGTGGTGTCCTCGGCGTGGACGACGACGTCGGCCGTCCCGTGTCCAAGCCAGATCGGCGGGGCGTCGGCGCGGGCGAAGGTCACCGGCTGTGTCAAAGTTGGGTCGGGCGCGCGGCCAAACGCGTTGACCGAGGCGGGCACGTCGAACGGCAGGAAATCATAGGGTCCGGCCAGACCGGCGGCGGCCTTGATCAGGTTCGGCGCGCCGGCAGCGGCCATGTATCGGCGATCCAGCACGATCATCAGCGCCAGATGCGCCCCTGCGGAATGGCCGATGACCCCAAGCCGCGCGGGGTCCGCGCCCCAAGTCTCGGCGAGGCGACCGACCGTGGCGGTCGCGTCGGCCGCGTCCTCGATGAAGGCCGGAAAACGCACCTGCGGCACGACCCGATAGTCCGGCACGGCCACGACGAAACCGCGCGCCGCCAAGGCATGGGCGGCCCAGGCATAGAGGTCGCGCCGCCCGGAATCCCAGCCTCCGCCATAGAAGAAGACGAGGATCGGCCAAGGTCGCACGGACGGGGTCGTCGGGGCCAGGACGTCGAAGGTCTGGCGTGGGTCTTCGCCATAGCTGACGCCCTGCGCGACACGGCGCACGCCCTTGTCGCGCGGGGCCAGCACGTTCAGGGCACCCAGCGGCGAACAGGCGGCGACCAAGGCGGCGAGCGCGGGGGCGATGAGTCCTCGACGGGTCATGGAGTCCCTGAAAGTTGAACGACGCGCCCAGTTACGCACGAACAGCGCGTTCGGCTCAACGGGCGGCCGCGATCAGGGCGCCGCAGTTGGCGTCCTCGGCCAGGCCGGGATCGACGAAGGCCAGCAGGGCCGCCAGCGGATTGATCAGCGCGCCCAGCGCCGCGCCCAGCCCGACCTGACCCACGACCGAGCCCTGATCGATGCCGATATTCGGCGCGGTCAGCGGCCCGCTGATCAGAATGGGCGACCACAACCGGATCAGTCGCGCCTCCTTGGTCTCGCCGTCGATGCGCAGGTTCATCGTCTCGGCCCCGAGATCGATCGTGCCGGTTCCGTTGGCCAGCACGGGCTCGGTGTCGATGACGAAGGTCCGCGCTCGCGCGGTGCCTCCGCTGACGGTGAAATCGGCCACGGCGCAACGGATCTGGGACGTCCCGCTGTCGTTGCTCAGCAGCTTGCCGAGGCCGGCGGTGACGTTGATGCCCAGCAATTCGGCGAAGGCGGCCCGAATCTGGCCCTGCGGCACCACGATACTCAGCGTGCCCTTCGAGGCCGCCGCGAAATCATGGATCGACGCCCCTGGGCCTTCGAGACGCGCGCGGCCCAGCGTCCGCCCCGTCACCGTGGCCTGGCCGTTGCGGGCGGGGATGATGGATTCCAACGGATAGTTGCGCAGCCTGAGATCGACGACGCTGTAGGGGGTGGCCCGGGTGGCGTTGATCCTGGCGGTGCCGCGCAGTTCGCCCCGGTCGAAGGTGAAGGCGACGGGATCGAGGTTGAGGATGCCCCGCTCCAGATTGGCCCTCAGGTCGACTTCGCGAACATCGAAGGCGTTGCGCTTCACGCGCGCGGCCCGATAGTGCAGCGTGCCGTCCATGACCCTGAGGCGGCTGACGTTGAGAGGGGCGTCGGGCAGAAGCTTGCCCGAGACGCCTGAGCTCGTCACCGTGTCGCCGGACGGGGTGACGCGCGGCGTTCCGCCCAGAACGGTGGCCAGGTCGTCAATGTCCAGTAGACGGGAGCGCAGGTCGGCCTCGACCTTGCGGCGGTCCTTTGCCTTGAAAACCTTGACGTCGCCAGACAGGTCTGAGGTCCCCACACGGCCGGTGAAGTCGTTGAAGGTGAAAACCGAACGGTTCCGCGTCAACTTGCCGCTCAGGCGGTAAGCCGGGGTGTTGGGGGTGGCGATGCCGGTCAGAAGATACAGGTCGGCCAGGTCGCGACCCTGAAGGCTGAGCGTCGCGTCGAAGTGACCGAGGTCGAATGGCCGCAGAAGCCGCCCCTCGGCCTCCAGCTGCGTACCGACCCCGGCCAGCGCGGCGGTGAAGGGGTAGGGCCGGTCGCGGCGGACATTGATGAATGGGCCGCCCCGCACGGTCAGCGTCAGCGGCGTCCCCTTCATCGATCCCCGGCCGTCGAGGTGGAAGCCGGCGTCGCCGTCCGTGCCCTCGCGCGCGGTCAGGGTGGCCCTCAAGCTGATGTTCCGTTCCTGGTCGTCCAGCGACACCTTGCCGTCGCGGATCAGCAGGCGATTGATCGGCGGCAGTTTGAACGAGTCGCCGTCGTCGGGTCGATCCGGATTGAACAGCCAACTCTTGCGACCGTCCTCGGTGGCGATCAGGACGACTTCCGGGCGGATGATGGCGACGCGAGGCAATTCGAGACGCCCGGCCAGCAGGCTGCGCAAACGCAGCGACAACTGTATATCCTCGACCTTCAGGGTGTCCTGCTTCAGCGCCCAGTCGGGGCCACCGACCCGCAGGCTCCGGACTCGCGCCGAGGGCGTCCAGCTGAAGATGTTGACGTCCAGATCGCCGTTCAGCTGAATCTCACGATCGTATTCGGTCGAGGCCCAGCGGCCGATTGGGCCGCGTAGCCAATTCCAGTCGAACAGCATCAGAAAGACGGCGGCGGTGACGATCAGGATCAGGCCGACCGAGGCGGCCCACTTCTCCGCCGGTCCGGGTCGTCGAAAGCTGCTGTAGACCGGATCTTTGTCACGAACCCAGTCGCGCCATCCGCGCGCGCGCAGCACGGCAGGACCGATAACACGTTGGCGCAGCGCCGACCAATCCTGGTTCCATTTCAATGGCCTGGTCAATCTCGCGCTCCGGTCGAGCAAGGGTAACGCACGAGCCAAAGGATTCGGTCAGTCGTCCGGCACCGGAGCGACTGTCAAACTTTCGACGCTTAACTGTCTTATTATCTTTACATTCAGAGAATCAGGCGCATTATTCCTCCGCGTCCTGATCTTTTTCAGGTGCTCGGGAGGTATTGAAACCATGCACGCATCCAACCCTGCCGTCGGCCTGACCTGCGTCGTCGGCCTGATTCTCGCCGCTGCTGGCCCCGTCGTCGCCCACGATCAAGGCACCAAGGGCGATCGCGCCTCAAGCCAGCGCGTGGTGATGCAGTGCGGCACCGACGCCATGACCAGACGCGCCTTCACGCGCGAACACGGCGCCCAGCCGGTTTTCGTCACTGCCCGCGAGGTTCAGGCCGCGCGCGCTTCCGGCCAGGTCTGGACCGCGCCCCGTTGCATGACGGCGCGCGAGCACGCTCGACTGGTCCAGACGATGAGCGCGAACGCCTCGGTCCGCTGATTGCGGCCTCCGTCTTGGAGACACAAAAAGGGCGCGACCCGTAAAGGGTGCGCCCTTTTCCGTGTCTGAAGCCGGGATCAGTCGGCTTGGCCGATATACTTGTCCAGCCAGCCGAAGACCTCCTTGTGCCATTGCAGGCTGTTGGCCGGCTTCAGCACCCAGTGATTCTCGTCGGGGAAGACCACCAGCCGGCTTTCGATGCCTCGGCGCTGTAGCGCCGTAAAGGTGGACAGCGCCTGGGCGGTCGGTATGCGGTAGTCGCGATCGCCCTGGATCACCAGCATCGGGTCGCGCCAGTTCTGCACATGGTTGGCCGGGTTGAACTGCTGGTAGCCGCGAGGATTGTCATAGGGCGTGCCGCCGAATTCCCACTCGGTGAACCATAGCTCCTCGGTCGAATAGCCCATGCCGAAGGTGTCGAAGACGCCGTCGTGGTTGACCAGGCATTTGAATTCACCGGGCCAGTTGCCGGCGATCCAGTTGACCATATATCCGCCATAGGAAGCGCCGAGGGCGCAGGCCTTGTCGCCGTCGAGGAAGCCGTACCGCTGTTGGGCGGCGGCCCAGCCTTTCTGCAGGTCCTCCAGCGGGCGGTCGCCCCAGTGCTGGCTGACCGAGTCGGTGAAGGCCTGGCCGTATCCGGTCGAGCCGTGGAAATCGATCATCACCACCGCATAGCCGGCGCCGGCGTAGGTCGATGGGTTCCAGCGGTAAGACCAGCTGTTGCCGAACGAGCCCTGCGGGCCGCCGTGGATCAGGAAGGCGACCGGATATTTGCGGCCCTCGACGTAACCGGCGGGCTTGATGACATAGCCATGCACCGTCTCGCCGTTCCAGCCTTCAAAGTTGAACTGTTCGGCCTCGCCGAAGTCCTTGTCGTCCAGCGACGGGTTCACATCGGTGATCCGGCGCGGCATCTCGCGGCCGAGGAAGGTCTTCACGAACAGCTCACTGGGTCGGGTCAGGGTGTCCTGGGCGAAGACGAAGCCCGAGGGCGTCTGGGCGAAGGCCGAGACATGGCCCGGCCCGGTGACCGGGGTGACCACGCCGTTGCGAGCGTCGATAGCGAAGATCCGGGTCTGGCCCACGTCGGCGGCGGTGACGTACAGGGTGTTGCCGTCGCGCGACCATTGCAGGCTGTCGGCCGAACGGTCCCAGTTGGCCGCGACCTGGCGCGTTTGGCCGCTGTCCACGTCGCGCAGGAAGATGGCGTATTTGTCGGCCTCGAAGCCCGGGCGGGCCATGGCGCGCCAAGCCATCGTCCGGCCGTCGGGCGAGAAGACCGGACCGGTGTCCCAGGCGTCGTTGTCGTCGGTCAGATTCTGGAACGCGCCGTCGCCGCTGAGCCCATTGGTCCGGTAAATGTCGAAATTCGTGCTCCATGGCTCGCTCTGGCCCGCTTGACGCGCCGAAAAGACGACAGACTGGCCATCCGGCGCGAAGGTGAACTCGCCCTCGTCGCCGAAAGGCTTTGAGGGGGTGTCGCCGTCAAAGCCCTTGGTTACCCAGACCGGATCGCCGGACCCGTCGACGTTCAGCACGAACAGATGGTTCTGGGTGCCGTCGGCCCAGGTGTCCCAGTGGCGCACGAACATGCGGTCATAGACCTGGCCCGTGCTCTTGTCGTCGGAGACCGCCTTGGCGCGATCCACCGTACAGGCGATGTCGGCGCAGGACGGGAAGACCGCCAGCGACACGGCGACCTTGTCAGCCTCGCGGCTCAGGCGATAGGCGTTGACGTCCAGCGCCAGGTCCGTGACCTGGGTCGCGCCCGTGCCGTCGGCGTTGGCGCGCCACACCTGACTGGTGTCTGAACGGCCCGAGAGGAAGTACAGCTTGCCGTCGCCGCCCCAGCGCGCGGTATTGGCCCCGCCCTCGTTGATCGCCAGTCGACGACCTTCGCCGCCCTCGCGCAGGTCCATCATATACAGCGCGCCAGAGCGGCGGTTGGCGACGACGTCGGTCGCGGTGACCGAATAGACCACCCAGCGACCGTCCGGCGACACCTGCGGATCGCCCAGCCGGTTCAGGGCGATCATGTCCTGATAGGAGAACGGAGTCGCGGCCTGCGCCGAACCAGACGGCGGCGCGACGGCTGCGGTATCGGCCAGGGCGGCCGGAGCGTCGATGGCCAGCAGGGCGGCGGCGCTGAGGCTGGTCAGAAGGCGGGTCATGTGGCGCATGCGCGGGCGTCCTCGTGCGGGAGCGAAATTCCAAGGCGCGAAGGGGTAGCACCGGCGGGGCGCGCGTCAATGCCGGGTCACGCCTCCGCGCTTGCGGACGCCCGCCGGACCGGCGACAACCCACCGGCATGAACGCGATCCCCCTGGCCACTTCCCGGCGTCCCGCGCCGCACGTCTGCGATGTTCTGATTGCCGAGCGCGCGCCGCGCCTGACGCGGTCGCTGTTCTGGCCGATCCTGCGACCCGTGCTCTACAAGCTGCTGAACTATCGCCAGGCGGTGCGCATGGCCGACGCCGTCCTGCCGCTGTCGGGTTCCGCCGCGCTGGATTACATGAGCGATCTGCTCGACCTGCGGGTCTCGACGGTCAACGCAGAGCGGATTCCGGCGACCGGCCGCTGCATCGTCGTGGCCAATCATCCGACCGGCATCGCCGACGGGATCGCCGTGTTTGACGCTATCCGCGCGCGCCGCGCCGACGCCGTCTTCTTCGCCAACGCCGACGCCCTGCGCGTCTCGCCCCGTCTGGGCGAGGCGGTCATCCCCGTCGAATGGGTGGTGGGAAAGCGTACGCGCGAAAAGACCCGCGCGACGCTTCAGGCCGCCAAGAAAGCCTTCGAGGCCGAACGTTGCGTGGTCATCTTCCCGGCAGGTCGGCTGGCGCGAAAAGGCAAGGACGGGTCCGTGACCGATCCGGAATGGGCGCCGACTGCGGCGTCGCTGGCGCGCAAATATGCCGCTCCCATAGTCCCGATCCACGTGTCCGGCCCCTACTCGCGCCTGTTCCACTGGTTCGACCAGTTCTCGATTGAACTCCGTGACGTCACCCTGTTTCACGAGCTGCTGAACAAGCGGCGCAAGCCCTATTTCCTCAAGGTCGGCAAGCCGATTCCACCCTCGCGGCTCGACATCGACGCGACGCGGGCCACCTATGCGCTCAAGGCCTTCACCGAGCGGGTCCTGCCCAGCCAGCCGGACGCCGACTTTGCCTGACCACGCCGCCGCGACATTTTTACTGGCAGGCGTTGACGCGACCACGCGGCTGGGCGCGGCCATCGCCCCGGGCCTGCGGCCCGGAGAGACCGTGCTGCTGTACGGACCCTTGGGGATGGGCAAGTCGACCTTGGCGCGCGGCCTGATCCGCGCCCTTCTGACGCTTTCGGCGCGGCCGGACGAGGACGTGCCCTCGCCCACCTTCACCCTGGTTCAATTCTACGAGAGCGATCCGCCGGTCGCCCATTTCGACCTCTATCGCCTGACCCGCCCGGAAGAGGCGGCCGAGATCGGTCTCGACGAGGCGCTGGACGCGGGCTGCGCCGTCATCGAATGGCCCGAGCGGCTGGGGGACGACCCGGCCGCGTGGCTGGGGCCGGACCGGCTGGCGGTTTCACTGGTTGAGGACGGCGAAGGCCGGATCGCGACCGTTTCTGGCGCAGGGGCATGGGAACGCAAGCTGAAGGAACTTCATGTCTGACCGCGAACAGCAGCGCCTCAATTTTCTGAAGACGGCCGGCCTGTCCGACGCCGCGCGCGCGCCCCTGCCCGGCGACGCCTCCACGCGCCGCTACGAACGGCTGACGACGCCGGCAGGCGCGACCGTGATGCTGATGGACCAGGCCCCTTCGGTGGAAAGCCCGCCGGCCGATCCCTCGTGGTCGCCGGAACGGCGCAAGGCCGAGGGCTGGAACGCAGTGGCCCGTTTGTCAGCCGGTCGGATCGAAGCCTTCGTCGCGGTGGCCGAAAACCTGCGCCATGCGGGCCTGTCCGCACCCGCGATCGTTGCCGTCGACGCCCCGAACGGCTTGGCCGTGATCGAGGATTTCGGCGACGACCTGTTCGCACGCGTCATTGAGGACGGGGAGCCGGAAGCGCCGCTCTACATCGCCGCCGTGGACGCCATCGCGCGGCTGCATCTGACGGCCGCGCTGCCGGACGTGATGGAGGGTCCCGCTGGCGGCTGGCCGTTGCAGACCTATGACGCCACCGCCTTGCTGGGCGGCGCCGACCTGTTCGTGCAATGGATGCCCAAGCTCTACCCGCAACTCGATTTCGGTGTCGCCGCCCTCGAGGAATGGCGGGCCGCCTGGGTGCCGATCGCGGCCATGGGCGAGCGCAAGGCCCGGGTCTTGGCCCACCGCGACTATCACGCGGAGAACCTGATCTGGCTGCCGGAGCGGACCGGGCATCGCCGGGTCGGCCTGATCGATTTCCAGGACGCTGTTCTGGCGCACCCGGCCTGGGATCTGCATTCGCTGTTGCAGGACGCGCGCCGCGACGTGCCGGCGGAGCTGGAGGCCATCGCGCTGAATCACTATTTCGACGTCATGATGGTGGACCGCGAGGCATACCTCCGCGACTACGCCGCCCTCGCGGCCCTGAACGAGTCGCGCATCCTGGGGGTTTTCGCCCGGCTGATCGGCCGTGACGACAGACCCCGCTATCGCCAGTTCATGCCCCGCGTGTGGGCCCATCTGGACGCCAATCTGGACAAGCCCGGACTCGAGGCCGTCGCCGCATGGTTCAGACGCCATGTCCCGGCGGAGGCGCGCGCGTGACCGTTTCCAGGACTACCCCAAGGACTGCCATGGTGCTGGCCGCCGGCCTCGGCACCCGCATGCGGCCCCTGACCGACGACCGGCCCAAGGCCCTGGTCGAGGTCGGCGGGCGAGCCCTGATCGATCACGTGCTGGATCGGCTGGCTGGGGTCGGGGTCGAAAGGGCGGTGGTCAATGTCCACTGGTTCGCCGAACGGCTGGAACGTCATCTGGCGGCGCGTGGGCGCGGACCCGAGATCGCCGTTTCGGACGAGCGGGCGGAACTGCTGGAAACTGGCGGCGGATTGAAGAAGGCCGCGCCGCTGCTGGGCGGCGACCCGGTCTTCGTGGCCAATATCGACAGCGTCTGGGTCGATCGCGGAGACGCGCTGAATCAACTCGCGCGGCTGTGGAAACCGTCAATCATGGATGCGGCGCTTTTACTCGCGCGGCGCGACGGTTCGATTGGATTCGAGGGCGCCGGCGACGTCTTCCTCGCCGACGACGGTCGCCTGACCTTCCGTGGCGACGAACGGACCGCGCCCTTCGCTTATATGGGTGTGCACATCACCCGGCCCGACTATGCCGCCGCCGGTCCCGATGGACCCTTCTCGCTGAGCGGCCTGTGGCGCGAGTCGGCGAAGGCCGGGCGTCTGTTCGGCTGCGTGCTGGACGGGGACTGGATGCACGTCGGTGACCCCCGGGCCCGCGATGAGGCCGAGGCCCGGCTGGCCGCAGCGTCATGACCAGACGCTTCCAGCCCTTTGAACAGCCCGGCGCGCGCTGGTTCGCCATCGAGGCGCATCGGCCGTTTCTCGACGATCTGGCGGCGGGGGTTCTGGACTGGCTGGGCGACCAGCCTCCCGAGGCGCTGTCCGACGCGGTTATCCTGCTGCCCAACCGCCGCGCCGCCCGGGCCTTTACGGCGGCCCTGGCGCGCCAGAGCGGCGACCGGCCGGTGCTGTTGCCGCAGGTGCGGCCGCTGGGCGATCTGGAAGAGGACGAGCCGCCCTTCGCCCCGGGCGCGCTGGGCATCGACCTGCCGCCCGCCATCGCCCCCCTGACCCGCCGGTTCGAGATGGCGCGGATGGTCGCGACCTTCCGGCCTGACCTGGCGTCCCTGCGCGCGCTGGAGATGGCTGACGCCCTTGGCCGGTTCCTCGATTCCTGCCAGCTGGAAGAGATCGACGACCTGTCTGGCGTGGCGGGCCTCGTCGAGGGCGAACTGGCCGCGCACTGGGAACAGTCCGCCGCCTTCCTCGATCTGGCCGTCGAGGCCTGGCCGAAGCGGCTGGCCGAGTTGGGGCTGGTCGATCCGGCATGGCGGCGCGCGCGGCTGCTGCGCCTGCTGGCGGACAGTTGGACGGCCAATCCGCCGACCCAGCCGGTGATCGCCGCTGGCTCGACCGGCACGGCCCCGGCGGCTGCAGACGTGTTGAACGCCGTGGCCAACGCGCCGCTGGGCTGCGTCGTCCTGCCCGGTCTGGACCGCGAACTGCACTCGACCGTCTGGGCCACGCTCAAGGACAATGAGCAACATCCGCAGAATGCCCTGTGGCGGCTGCTGAACCGACACGGTGTCGTCCGCGAGGCTGTCCAGCCGTGGTTCCGACCTGTGCTCGATGCGCGGGCTGAAACGCGGGGGCGGGCGCGGCAGCGGGTGCTGAACGAGGCCCTGCGCCCGGCCGACGCCACCAGCGACTGGCGCGTCGCCATCCGCGATCTGCGCGCCGTCGCCGCAGCCGGCGGCGTCGCGGCCGACCCCATCGCGCAAGGGCTGGAGGGCCTGTCGGTCGTCACCGTCCGGGCCGAGGAGGACGCCGCCGCGACCCTGGCCCTGATGATGCGCGAGACACTGGAGACGCCGGGCAGGACCTGCGCCCTCGTCACCCCCGATCTGGCCTTGGGGCGGCGCGTCGCGGCGCGGTTGGAGCGGTGGAACGTCACCGCCGACGTCTCGTCCGGCCAGCCTTTGGCGCGGATGGCGGCGGGGCGGCTGGTCGATCTTGGCGCGCGCTTCATCGCTGATCCGCTGGATCCGCATGCGCTGCTGGGCCTGTTGAAGCATCCGTCGGTCCGACTGGACCTCGGCGACGTCGATCTCGACGGCGCTGCGAACGCCCTCGAACATTACGCCCTGCGCGGCCCGCGTCGGCGCGACTGGCCGAAGGCGCGGCGCGCGCTGCTGGACGCCGGCCGGCCACGCGACGACGGCAAGCCGGCCTCGCCGCATACGCTTGAGCGGCTGGCCATGGCGCACAGCCTTCTGGACCGGCTTGAGGCCTTGTCGGCCGAGGCGCGCGCGCCCTTCGCCGGGGGCGAGGCTGCGCCAGACCTGGCCGCCCGCGGCCTGACCGGACTGATCGAAGCCCTGGCCGGACAGGGCGCCTGGGCCGGGCCGGATGGCGAGGCGGCGGCGGCCCTGCTTTCCGCCCTGATCGAGGGTGGGGGGTCGCTGGGCGCGCTGACACGGCGCGAATTCGCCGAACTGGTCCGCGACCTGCTGGGCGAAGAGACGGTGCGGACGGGCGGTGCCAATCAGCCTCGTCTGCGCATCCTCGGCGCCATCGAGGCGCGACTGGTACGCGCCGACCGGATGATCCTTGCCGGGCTGGAGGAGGGCGTCTGGCCCAACGCCGCGCCGACCGATCCCTTCCTGTCGCGGCCGATGCGCGAAAAGCTGGGCCTGCCGCCACCGGAACGCCGCCTCGGTCAGACCGCGCAAGACTTCGTCCAGGCCGCCTGCGCCGACGAGGCGATCCTGGTCCACTCAGAGCGTCGTGGCGGTCAGCCCGCGGTC
Organism: Brevundimonas sp.; assembly: GCF_041688735.1. Classification (GTDB taxonomy): domain Bacteria; phylum Pseudomonadota; class Alphaproteobacteria; order Caulobacterales; family Caulobacteraceae; genus Brevundimonas. The sequence continues at coordinate 30,402 of NZ_JBDNHO010000104.1, read as the reverse complement.
AAGTCACGCTGGCTCTGGCGGCTGGAGATGCTGACGCGAGGCGCTGATGCGGAGGCCACGCCGATCGCACTTGCGCGGCCGTCCGTCCAGCTGGAACAGGCCCGGGCCATGGATGCCCCGGTTCGCGCCACGCCGGACTATGCGAAACGTCCCGCGCCCCGGCCGCCCGTCGCGCGCCGCCCGCGCGTCCTCCCGGTTACGGGCGTGGAACGCTGGGTGCGCGACCCCTACGCGGTTTATGCGCGCTATGTCCTGAACCTGAGACAACTGGACCGGCCCGGCCAGTCGGCCGAGGCGATCGCGCGCGGCAAGGCGGTGCACAAGGCGGTCGAGCGGCTGAGCCTGTCCTGGCCCGACGCCCTGCCCGGCGATTGCGAGGGCGAGATCGCCGCCCTGCTGAAGGAAGAACTGACCCGCCACGGCTTCGAGGACGCGGCCATGGCGCGGGAAGCGCCGCTGGCCCGCAACTGCGCCCGCTGGCTGGCCGGGTTCGAGCTGCGGCGCCGGGCGCGCGGCGTCGAGATCCATGTCGAGGAACAGGTCGCCATGACCTTCGCCGCCCCCGCCGGGCCCTTCACCCTGACCGCCAAGGCGGACCGGATCGAACTGTCGGCCACGGGCGCGTCGGTGCTGGACTTCAAGACCGGGGCGATCCCGTCGGCGAAACAGGTCAGGTCCGGCTTTGCGCCGCAGTTGACCCTGACCGGGGCCATACTGGCGGAAACCGGCTTGTCGACGTCCGGCCCCGTAGAGCCCGAGGAACTGACCTATGTCCGTGTGGTGGGTCGCAAGGTGCCCGGCGAACAGGTGGTGCGCGCCTCGGGGGCCGAGGCCGCAGAGCTGTCCAGGGCGGCGCTGGCCGGGCTGAAGGCGCGGGTGGCGCGGTTCGACCTGCCGACCACCCCCTATCTCAGCTGGGTCGCGCCTCAGTTCATGGGCAATTTCGGCGGCAACTACGACCATCTGGCACGCGTGTGGGAATGGCACGTCGTCGGCGGCGAGGAGGGCGAGGCATGAGCGCGCGCATCCTGCCCGACCCGCATCAGATCGCGGCGGCCGACCCTCGACAGTCGGTGTTCGTCACCGCCAACGCCGGCTCGGGCAAGACCTCCACTCTGGTGGACCGGGTGGCGCGGCTGCTGCTGGAAGAGGTCCAGCCCGGCGAGATCCTCTGCGTCACCTACACCAAGGCCGCCGCCGCCGAGATGCAGGCGCGACTGTTCGACCGGCTGGGGGCCTGGGCGGTTATGGATGACAGGGAGCTGGCGCGATCGCTGGCCGATCTGGACGGCCGCGACGCGGAGACCCTGTCGGGCGAGGAGCTGTCCAAGGCGCGCCGCCTGTTCGCCAAGGCGCTGGAGACGCCGGGCGGGCTGAAGATCCAGACCCTGCATGCCTTCTGCGAAAAGCTGCTGCGTCGGTTCCCGATCGAGGCAGGGGTGACGCCGGGGTTCACGGTACTGGAGAATCAGGCGGCGCTGGCCCTGTCGCATGAAGCGCGCGAGGATCTGGCGCGTGAAGCGCTGAAGGACGAGGACGGCCTCATCGGGCGCGCCTACGCCCATTTCGCGGTCGAGCTGGACTGGGCCAGTTTCGAGGCTCTGCTGGCCCGGATCGAGGCGGACCGCGCGCGGCTGATCGACTATGTCGCCCGCGTCGCCGAGGGCCGCGTGGCGGGGCCGCATAGGCTGGCCGGCGCGCATCCGGACGACGACGTCCAAAGCGTCCAGACCGAATTCATGCGGTTCGTCGAACGCCGGGAATGGCTGGCCATGGCCGAGAAAATGGCCATGGGCTCGATCACCGATCAGGCCTGCGCCGACAGGATGTGGGGCGCGGAATGGTCGTTCCTCGAGGTCTCTGCGGTCTTCCTGACGAATGGCGAACCCCGCAAGAGCATGGCGACCAAGAGCGCTCCACCCGAGGCGCGCGCGTGGCTGACCGCCTTGCAGGACAAGCTGGTCTCGGCTTTGGGACAAGTGCGCAAGGCCCGTGTCGCCGAGGACACCGTCCATGTCCTAACGCTCGCCCAGGCCCACGGGGCCCTCTACGACCAGGCTAAGACGGCGAAGGGCGCGCTGGACTTCGGCGATCTGGTGGCGCGGACGGTCGAGCTGCTGACCGTGAGGTCGAACGCGGCCTGGGTGCTCTACAAGCTGGACGGCGGCATCGAGCATGTGCTGGTCGACGAGGCGCAGGACACCGCCCCCGAGCAGTGGGACATCTTGCGCGCCCTGACCGAGGGCTTCTTCGCGGGCGCGGGGGCGCGTCGTTTCGGCGCGGGCCGCGTCGAACGCACCATCTTCGCCGTCGGCGACGACAAGCAATCGATCTATTCCTTTCAGGGTGCGCGGCCGGAACGGCTCGGGCAGGAGGCGCAGCGTTATGACGCGTTGGTCATCGGCGCCGACGCCCGGTTCGCCGGCGTCGAACTGGCCACCTCCTTCCGCTCGACGCCCGAGGTGTTGGCCTTCGTCGATTCCGTGTTCGAAGGACCGGAGCGGACCACGGCCCTGGTCGGCCCGGACATCGCCACCATCCCGCCGCATGTAGCCAAGCGGGCCGACGACCACGGCTGCGTCGACCTCTGGCCGCTGTACGCCGACGACAAGCCGCCGGAGCGCGACGCCTGGGACGATCCTCTCGATCAGGAACCCGTGCAGAGCGCGCGCAAGCGGATGGCCGCCGATCTGGCGCGCGACATCCGCCGACAAGTCGAGGCAGGCGTGGCGGTGCAGGACCGCAAGACCCGGGAGCCGCGCCCCTGCGGCTATGGCGACTTCATGGTGCTCGTGCGCCGTCGCGACGCGACCTTCGAGGAGATCATCCGCGCCCTTAAGTCGGCGGGCGTTCCGGTAGCGGGGGCCGACCGGCTGAGGCTGTCGTCGCACATCGTCTTCGACGACCTGATCGCCGCGGCCCGTTTCGCCCTCTATCCCGACGACGACCTGAGTCTCGCGGGCGTGTTGCGCAGCCCCTTCTGCGACATCGACGAGGAGGGTCTGTTTGAACTGGCCGGCGCGAAGCCGGAGCGTCGCAAGCTGTGGCGCGAACTGAACGATCGGGCCGGACAACGGCCCGAGTGGGGCCGGGCGCGCGACCTGCTGGCCTTCGCGCTCAAGGCCCGCGACCGCGACCCGTTCGGCTTCTTCTCAGCGCTGTTGAATTGTGTGGACGACACCGGCGTCTCGGGCCGGGGTCGCATCCTCAACCGGCTGGGCCGCGAGGCCGAGGAGGCGATCGACGAGACGCTGAACCAGGTTCTGGCCGCCGAGCAGCGCGGGGCCAGCGATCTTGAAACCTGCCTGTCGATGCTGGAGGCCGCCGACGTCGAGGTGAAGCGCGAGCTGGAGGGCGCGCGCGGCGAGGTCCGCGTGATGACCGTGCACGGAGCCAAGGGGCTGGAGGCGCCCATCGTCATCCTGCCCGACACCACGGCGCGGGCGAAGGCGCAGGGCCCGACCCTGATGCCGGTCGAACTGGACGGCGGCGGCGAGGCCTGGCTGATGTGCCCGGGCTCGGCCAAGGAGGACTGCGAGGCCTCGAAGGCGGCGCGCGAGGCGCGGCAGGCCCGCGCCGACGCCGAGACGCTGCGCCTGCTCTACGTCGCCCTGACCCGCGCGCGGGACCGGGTGGTCATCCTCGGCCGGGCGAACGGCAAGGCACAGCTGGGCTATGAGGAAGGCAGCTGGTGGGCCGTGCTGTCCGAGACCTTCGAGCGGCTGGGCGCGCGGGTTCGCGACATCGGCGACAGCCGCCTGCGCTTCGGACCTGATCCGGCGATCCTCGGCGCGGGAGACCCGACCCGCGGCCTCACCGTCGCAGGCCCCGACTGGGCGCGGACATCCCCCGGTCCCGACCCCTCGGCCCGCTACGCCTCCCCCTCGAAGATGGACGACGCGATCCGTATCCCCGCGCCGTCGCCCCTGGCCACGACGGACGGACCGGGCGCGCCGCTGGGGCGGTTCCGGCGTGGCGACCTGATACACAGGCTGCTGGAGCGACTGCCCGACATCGCGCCGGACGCCCGCCCCGACGCCGCCGCCCGCCTGTTGGCGCGCGAGCGTGATCTGGATGACGGCCAGCGCGCCGAGATGATCGGCGCCGCCTTCACCGTATTGAAGGACGACCGGTTCGCGCCGGTGTTCGGCCAAGGGTCGCGGCCCGAGGTGGCGCTGGCCGGAACCGCGCCCGGCCTGCCGCCGGGCGTCTCGGTCTCCGGGCGGATGGACCGGCTGGTGATCACGTCTGAACGGGTGCTGGTCGTCGACTACAAGACCAACCGCCCGGCTCCCGCTTCGATCGGGACGGCCGATCCGGCCTATGTCCTGCAACTCGCCATCTATGTCGCGGTGTTGAGACATCTGTATCCGGACCGGCCCGTCGAGGCTGCGCTGGTCTGGACGGACGGACCCGCGCTGATGGCCGTGCCTCAGGCCCTGATGGACGCGGCCCTCACCGCCGCGCGTTGATTTGGGCGCGGATCGATCCCACATCCAGCCCGAAGGCCGGAATCACCCCATGATGACCGGCTGATTTTTTCTGGAGACTTCTTGCCCATGGCCACCGTCAAGGTCACCGACGACAGCTTCGACGCCGACGTCCTGAAATCCTCCACCCCCGTGCTGGTTGATTTCTGGGCTGAGTGGTGCGGCCCCTGCAAACAGATCGGCCCGGCGCTGGAGCAGATCGCAGACGAACTGGCCGGTCAGGTCACGGTCGCCAAGGTCAACATCGACGACAGCCCCCTGATCCCGTCGAAACTGGGCGTAAAGGGAATCCCCACCCTGATGCTGTTCAAGGACGGCCAGATGGCCTCAATGAAGGTTGGCGCCATGCCCAAGGGCAAGATCGTCGAATGGCTGGCCGAGAACGGCATCAAGGCCTGATCCCGACGGCGAACCCCGGCTACTCGGGCCAAGTCGCCCGGTCGGCGCTCAGCACCTCTCCCGCGAGATAGAGAGAACCGCAGATCGCCACCCGCCCGGCCCCGAGCCGCAAGGCACGCTCCAGCGCTTCCGGGAGGGACGCGGATGCGGTCGCGCCCAGCCCGTGGCCACGCGCGACGGCGGCCAGCGCCTCGGGATCGGCGCAGGCACCGTCGAAGGGCACGGTGAAGACCGCCGCCCCACTGTCGCGCAGGGCCGCGAAGAAACCGCCGGCGTCCTTGTTGGCCAGTATGCCGACGATCAGGGCCAGCGGTCGCGGCACTTTGGCCTGACGCTCGGCCAGCGCCTCGGCCAGCGCGCGGGCGGCGTGGGGATTGTGCCCCCCGTCCACCCACAGCTCGGCATCGGCGGCCCGCGCCGCATCGCCATAAGGACCTACGGTAAGCCGTTGCAGACGCGCGGGCCAGCGCACGGCCTGGAGCCCTTGGGCGATGGCCGCCTCGGGCATGTCCAGCTCCAGCGCCACGGCGACGGCGAGGCCGGCGTTTGCGACCTGGTGCGGCCCGACCAGCGCGGGGGCCGGCAGATCGAGGAACCGCTCCTGATCCTGAAAAGCCATTCCACCCCGCTCGGCCCAGGCGTCGAAATCCACGCCCATGACGGTCAGGGGGGAATGAACGGCCAAGGCCCGGGCCCCGATGGCGGCCATGACCTCTTCCGACTGCCGCGCGATCAGCCCGCGCGCCCCGGGCTTGAGGATGCCCGCCTTCTCCGCCGCCACGCCCGGCAGGGACGTCCCGAGGAATTCGGCATGGTCCAGATCGACCGGCGTAATGACGCTGAGCAAGGGCCGCTGGATCACATTGGTGGCGTCCAGCACCCCGCCCAGCCCGACCTCGACGATGGCCAGGTCAGCCGGCGTCTCGCTCATGGCAACGAAGGCGGCGGCCGTGGCGCTTTCAAATACGGTGGCCTCGGTCCCGATCCCCTCGACCCGGTCGAGGATAACGTTCAACGCCTCATCGTCGATCAGCCGCCCGCCCAGCCGGATTCGCTCGTTGAAACGCACCAGATGAGGCGAGGTGTAGGCGTGGACCTTCAGTCCCGCCGCCTCGGCGATGGCGCGGATGAAGGCGACGGTCGAACCCTTGCCATTGGTCCCCGCGACATGAATGACCGGCGGCAGCCGATCCTGCGGATCGCCCAGCGCCGCGCATAGCGCCCGCATCCGCTCCAGCGACAGGTCGATCCTCTGGGGATGGCGCTGTCTCAGTCGTTCGGAGATCGGGTCCATCGCAACGGCCTCAGGCCGCCCGGCGCTTTCCGCCCATCAGCATGGACAGGACCTGTCCCAGCACGGTCGGCAGTTCAGCGCGATCGACCACGCGGTCGACCATGCCTTTTTCCTGAAGATATTCGGCGCGCTGGAAGCCCGGCGGCAGCTTCTCGCGGATGGTGGCCTCGATGACGCGCGGCCCGGCGAAGCCGATCAGGGCGCCCGGCTCGGCCAGATGCACGTCGCCCAGCATGGCGTAACTGGCGGTCACCCCGCCGGTCGTCGGATCGGTCAGCACCACGACGAAGGGCAGTTGCGCCGTCTTGAGTTCCTGGATGGCCAGGGTGGTACGGGCCATCTGCATCAGACTGAGCGCGCCCTCCTGCATCCGTGCCCCGCCGGCGGCTGTGAAACAGACCATGGGCGAAGCCTTCAGCACCGCGGCGCGGGCTGCGGTGATGAAGGCTTCGCCCGCAGCCATGCCGAGCGAGCCGCCCATGAAGCTGAAGTCCTGGACGATGACCACGGCCTCGACGCCGTCGATCTCGCCGAAGCCGATGGCCATCGTGTCCTTGCGTCCAGCCGCCTTGCGCGCCGCGATCAGGCGGTCCTTGTAGGGCTTGCCGTCCGAGAATTTCAGCGGGTCCTCAGGCACGTCCGGCGTCTCGATCGGCTCATAAGCGCCGTCGTCGAAGGTGTAGCCCAGGCGCTGCATCGCATTGATGCGCATGTGCCGTCCGGTGGGCGTGACCCACTGCGCGGTCTCCAGATCCGGGCGATACAGCATGTCACCGGTATCGGGATCCTTGACCCACAGGTTCTCGGGCGTGTCGCGCCGGCTGACGATCTTGCGCACGCCGGGAGCGAAGCGCGACAGCCAGCCGCCGCGTTTCTCCTGGGGTTTGGGGGGAGTCTTTTCAGCCATGGTCGCGCTTTAGACCGTTTCCGCGACCCGCGCACCCCGGACCGCGTCCGCGAGGGCCTTCACCTTAGCCAGAACGCGCGGGACCGCCGGTTCGTTCGCGCCCAGCGCCGCCGCCACCTCGTCGACCAGCACCGAACCGGCCACCACGGCATCGGCAATGCGGGCGCTCTCGGCCGCGCGCTCGGGAGTCTTGACCCCGAAACCCACCGCGACCGGCAGGCCCGAAGCCTTGCGCACCCGCTCCACCGCCGGTGCCACCGACAGGGCCTGTGCCTCCTTCACCCCGGTCACACCGGCGACCGAGACGTAATAGACAAAGCCCGAGGTCCGTTCGGCGATGATCTTCAGCCGGGCGTCGTCCGAGGTCGGCGTGGCCAGCCTGATCAGCGACACCGACGCCGCGTCCAGCGCGTCTGACAGCGGCCCGGCCTCTTCGGGTGGGCAGTCCACGACGATGACCCCGTCCACGCCGCTGGCCGCCGCGTCGCGCGCGAAGGCCGCATAGCCGTAGGTCTCGATGGGATTGAGATAGCCCATCAGGATCAGCGGCGTGTCGGCATCGCCGGCGCGGAAGTCAGCCGCCAGGGCCAGCGTGCCCTTCAGCGTCAGCCCGGCCTTCAGCCCGCGCAGCGCCGCGCGCTGAATCGGCGGCCCCTCGGCCATCGGATCCGAGAAGGGAAAGCCCAGCTCGATGATGTCGGCCCCCGCGCCCGGCAGACCGCGCAGGATTTCCAGCGCCTGATCGCGGGTCGGGTCGCCCGCCATGACATAGGCCACAAAGCCGGCCCGGCCCACAGCCTTCAGCGCGGCGAAACGGGCGTCGATACGAGCGGTAGTCATGACCACTCCTGATGGTTCTTCGACAGGTCCACGCCTCCCATCACGATCAAGTACGCCTTGTCGGGACTGTGGGTGCGGAGCTGAGCCAAGCTGAACTTGGCCGATCGCGCCGTGGTTTTGTCGAACCCGTCGACAGTCACAACGTCATCCTCGACATCGCGGACGACAGGAGCGGGACCGCCCGACTTGAGTTCAACGAAATCGCCGGCACGTGGAAGAAACTCTATGTCCACATTCATTGAGCGGGTGGTGTCACGGTCGCGATCGGCGCTGTAGCGGCGGGCGCGCAGATGTCGCCCGGGATCGGTCCGAAGCCAAGATAGCCCGTGGCCTCGGGACCGGCCGGGCGGCCGGTGTCGTAAAAGGCCTGCATCTGCAGACCGTCGCAGCCGCCGGTTTCACGCCGGCGAACGAACACCACGCGATTGTCTTCGCCGCCGGCCGCAAGCCAGCCCTTGGTCCGCAGGTCAGCGATATAGGCTTCCGCCAAGGTCCCAATTCCCGCCAGCGGCGCGCTGACACAAAAGGCACGACCGGCCAGACTGAACAGATTGCCGCAGTCGGGCGCGAGCGTCGCGCCCGGCAGCACCAGAGCGTCCGTCACCGGCGCGGCGGGCACCGCCGCCGGGGCCGGGGCCTGGGCCCAGGCGGGCCCAGCCAGGACTGCCGCAGCGGCGGCCAACATCACGAGTTTCATATCTACAACTCCACACCCAGGTGTTTCGCCACGGCGAAAATGTCCTTGTCGCCCCGCCCGCACATATTCAGCACGACATCGCCGCCCTTGCCCACTTCCATCGCAATCTCGCCCACCCGGGCGAGTGCGTGGCTGGGTTCCAGCGCGGGGATGATTCCCTCCAGCTTCGAGCACATCTGGAAGGCTTCCAGCGCGTCGACGTCGGTGGCGGCGCGGTATTCGGCCCGGCCGATATCCTTCAGCCAGGCGTGTTCAGGGCCGATGCCGGGATAGTCGAGGCCCGCCGAGATCGAATGGCCTTCAAGGATCTGGCCGTCGGCGTCCTGCAACAGATAGGTGCGGTTGCCATGCAGCACCCCGGGCCGTCCACCCTGCAGCGAGGCGGCATGGTCCGGCCCGTCCAGCCCGCGCCCGGCCGCCTCGACCCCGATCAACCGGACGCCGGCGTCCTCGATGAAGGGATGGAACAGGCCGATGGCGTTGGAGCCGCCGCCGATGGCCGCGACACAGGCGTCCGGCAGCTTGCCCTTGCGGGCCAACATCTGGGCGCGGGTCTCCTTGCCGATCACCGACTGGAAATCCCGGACCATGGCCGGATAGGGATGAGGCCCCGCCGCCGTGCCGATCAGATAATAGGTGTCCTCGACGTTGGTCACCCAGTCGCGCATCGCCTCGTTCATGGCGTCCTTCAGGGTCGCCCGGCCCGCCGTCACCGGCACCACCTCGGCCCCCAGCAGCTTCATGCGGAAGACGTTGGGCGACTGCCGCTCGACGTCGGTCGCGCCCATGTAGACGATGCATTTCAGGCCGAAGCGGGCGCACACCGTCGCGGTCGCCACGCCGTGCTGGCCGGCGCCCGTTTCCGCGATGATCCGGGTCTTGCCCATCCGCATGGCCAGCAGGATCTGGCCCATGCAGTTGTTGATCTTGTGCGCGCCGGTGTGGTTCAGTTCGTCGCGCTTGAACCAGATATCGGCCGCGCCGTAATGGTCAGTCAGGCGTTCGGCCAGATACAGCGGGCTGGGCCGGCCGACATAGTCAGTCAGGAAGCCGTCCAGCTCGGCCTGGAAGGCCGGGTCCGCCTTGGCCGCCTCGTATGCTGCATTCAGCTCGTGAACCAGCGGCATCAGCGTCTCGGCCACGAACCGCCCGCCATAGGGACCGAAACGGCCCTCGGCGTCGGGCATGGCGTACTGGTTCGGGATGATGGCGTTCACGGGCGAAGCTTTCACGCAGGATATGGGCATTTTGGCGAGCGGTGGAAATCAGACGGCCCGGACAGTGTCGAGGAACGCCGTGATCAGGGCCGGGTCCTTAACACCCGGCGCGCTTTCCACGCCAGAGGACACATCCACCAGCGGAGCCCCGGACACGCGGATCGCCTGCGCCACATTGTCCGGGGTCAGCCCCCCGGCCACGAACCACGGATGTCGGAAAGCCCGGTCGGCCAGCAGCACCCAGTCGAACCGCGACCCGACCCCGCCCGGCAGGTGCGATCCCTCCGGCGGTTTGGCGTCGAACATCAGATGATCGACGAACAGATCCCAGTCCTCGGCCTCGGCGAAATCCTCATGCGTCCGGATCGGCAGAACCTTGATGATCCCGGCCCCCGTCAGCCTCCGGACCTGTTCCGACCGCTCGCGCGTCTCCGACCCGTGCAACTGAATAAGGTCCGGCTTCAGGATCAGGGCGATTTCCGTCAGCAGGACGTCGTCGGCGTCGACGGTAACCGCCACGATCTTCGCCTTGCCCGGACCCTGGCCGCGGGCCCGCTCGAACAGGGTCGCGGCGTGCAGCGGTATGATGTGCCTCGGGCTGTTGGGGAACACCACCGCCCCTACAAGGGCGGCGCCGCCCGCCAGCGCGGCGTCCAGCGTCTCTGGCGTCGTCAGGCCGCAGATCTTGGCGTGGGTCATGGCAGGGCCAGAGTCACGCCCTGTTGCTCCGCCGCTGCGGCCAGTCCGCGATCCAGCGTCGCCAACGCCCACCCCTCCCGCTCGGCTATGGCCAGGTGCAGGGCGTCGGGCGCGCGCAAGGTGGTATGACGTTCGAGCAGACGCCGCGCCTCGAGAAAGTCTTCGGGTCCGATGACGGCGTCGGGCCGCGTCGGGTCCAGCAACCGGTCCATTTCGATCTCCGCGCCGCGCCGCTCGCCGGCCGTGATCCGACCGGTTCTCTGGGCGTGTGACAGAGCTGAAGACGTCTCCGTCAAGGTCCAGAGGCTGAAGGTCACGGTGGGTCCGTCGACGAGCCAGGCACCCACCCGTTCTGAATGGGTGTCGGCGATCAGCACGGAGTACAGCACGCTCGCATCCAGATAGGCATTCACCACGGACGCTCTCGTCGCATCTCCCCCAAGATGTCGAGGATGTCGGTCGGACCGCCCTCAGGAACGATCTGCCGCCGCTTCATTGCCGCCGCATCGATGACCACGCCCTTCGGCGCATCGCTGATCAGGCGGACGGCGGGACGGCCGTTTCGCTCGATCCGCACGTCCTCGCCGCGCTGGGCTGCGACGATGAGTTTCGACAGATTGTCTCTGGCCTGGGCCACTGTATAGGTGCTCATGGGGTCATTATAGCCATCTTGATGGCTATGGTCCACTCACGGCCGGTAGAGGTCCGCGTCCGCATCGGTCTTGCCCCGGATCGCCGCCGAAACCACCTGCGAGGCGATGACCGAATAGGTGATGCCGTTGCCGCCGAAGCCCATGATGGCCCAGGCGTGATCCATGCCCGCCACGGGCGTGATCGAGGGCAGCCCCGTCGCGCTCTCGCCGAACGCCCCGGCCCAGCTGTAATCGATCTCGAACTCGACCTCTGGCAGCAGTCGCTTGAGCTTAGTGGCGATGGCCGTGGACTTGCGCTTCAGCTTCGCCTTGTCCTGATGCGCCGTGGACGAAGCCTCGTCCTCGCCGCCCACGATCAGCCGGCCGTCGCCGCCCATGCGGAAATAGAGATAGGGGTCCGACGCCTCCCACACGAGGGTTTCGCGGAGCCAGGCCGGACAGCGTTGACGCGGCCTTGACGCCATCGCCCAGGTGGAGATCACCTGCGCGCCCGGAGTCGGCACGCTCTTCGGAAACTCGTAGCCGCAGCAGAAGACGACCGCCTTCACCCGCACCGCATGACCCGCGTCGGTCAGCAAAGTCACGCCCTCTGGATCGGACGCGGCCTGCAGAACCTCGACCGGCGAATAGACCCTCGCGCCGTTGGCTTGGGCGCGGCGCAGCAGCCCGGCCGCCAGACGGGCCGGGTCTCCGCTCGCCGAGCCGCGGCTGAGAATGGCGCCGGTTCGGTCCATGCCGAACCTGTCGCGCAGGATCGCCGGCCCGACATACGCGCTGTCCAGACCGATCGCGGCCCGGGCCTCCGCCTCCGTCTCCAGCGCGCGGTGGCCGTAGTCGTCGCCGGCGAGATAGAGGCTGGCCTTGTCCTTGATGCCGCAGACGATGCGGTCTTCGGCGACGATCCGCTTGAGGTCGTCCACGGCCGAACGCGAGCGCAGATAAGCCCGCTTCGCCTTCGCCATGCCGATCCTGTCCGCCAGCGCGGTCAGCGGCAGGTCGATCTCCCATTGCAGCATCGCCGTCGAGGCGACCGTCGAACCCATCAGTGGTGGACGACGATCAAGCACGGCGACGGAATGATCGCGGGCCAGTTCGCGAGCCATGAAGGCGCCGCTGATGCCCGCGCCGACGATGGCCACGTCGACCGCCACGGCCTCGGTCAGCGGACGCGTCGACACGCCGAGGCCGGGGCTGTCCGCCCATAACGACCGGCCGGTCCGCAGGTCCCTCTTGATGGTCGCCCCGGTCATGCCGTCTCCGCTGAAGCGGAGCCTTAGCGGTCGGGATGGGCGAGGGTTCCGGTCAAGCGAAGATCAGATCGACCTCGCCGGGCATCATCAGCCGCCACTGGCCGGGGGCCAGATCATCCGGCAGGGCCAACCCGCCGATGCGTTCCCGGTGCAAGCCCTCGACGTGATTGCCCGCTGCCGCGAACATTCGCCGCACCATGTGATAGCGGCCCTCGGTTACCGTCAGCCGCGCTTCGGTGGGACCCAGCACCTCCAGCTCGGCTGGGGCCAGCGGCTTGTCCTCGCCCTCGAGGACCAGACCGCCGGCCGCGAACAGTGCCTGCTCGGTGCCTGCCAGCGGTCGCGCCAGCGTCGCGCGATAGACTTTGGCGACATGGCGTTTCGGGCTGATCACGCGGTGCAGCAGGTCGCCGTCGTCGGTCAGCAGCAGCAGGCCAGTCGTCTGCTTGTCGAGACGGCCGATGGTCGAGATGGCCGGGTCGCGCCGACGCCAGCGATCGGGCAGGACGTCATAGACCAGCGCCCCGTCCTCCTTGCGCGAACAGGTCATGCCCAGCGGTTTGTTGAGGATCAGGGCCATGCCCGGCGGCGGGTCCAGCGGCCGCCCGTCGATCTCCATCCGCGACGACAGGTCGGGCGTGATGGGGATGCGTTTCGAGACGTCAGTCAGGTCCACACCGTCCAGAACGATGCCGCCCGCCTTGCCCATCCGCGCCATCTCGGTGCGCGAGCCATAGCCTAGCGACCCGAGCAGCTTGTCCACGCGCATGGTCGGTGTCTTTTTGGGTGCCCCCTCGCCCTTTGGGTTACTTGAGGCCGGAGTCACTTCACCGCCTCGAACAGCTTGTAGCCTCCGCCGTCGGAGACGGGCGTCACGCGCTTGAAGGCCGCGTCGAGTTCGACCTCATAGGGCAGGTGCCGGTTGGCGACGAGCCAGAGGACGCCGCCCTTCTTCAGCATGGCCGACGCCTGCCGGATGAAGGCCTGCCCCAGCCGCCGGTCCTCGGCGCCGCCGTCGTGGAAGGGGGGGTTCATGACGATGAAATCCAGCTCGCCGCTCGCCTCTATCGTCCGGACATCGGCCCATTCGTAGGTGACGCGCGGATCCTCGACGTTCTTTCGCGCGGCCTCGATCGCCCGGCGGTCCAGATCGATCAGACGCAGCGACGTCACGGCGGCCGAGCGCAGGATCACCGTCGCCAGCGCGCCATAGCCACAGCCGAGATCGGCGCCCGCGCCCTTCATCGGCGGCAGGTGCTGAGCCAGCAGGGCCGACCCCGCATCAATCCGGTCCCAGGCGAAGACGCCGGGCTGGGACCACGCCTTCAGCCCCGGCACGATCCGTGGCGCGCCAGCGGTGATAGCGTCATCCACGCCGGCCGCCTTCTCCGGCCGGATGACGACGCAGCGTCGGTGATGCGCCTTGGCGCTCTCGCCGATCTCGAGACCAAAAGCCTCAAGCTCCTTCCTGATGCGCGAGCCGCCCTTGTCCTTAGGGGCCATGACGTCCAGCCGCCCTCCCGCCTTCAGCACGCGCAAGGCCTGCGCCAGCGTGTAGCGCCGCTCCAGAACGCCGGGCGGGGCATAGACCATGATCACCTCGACCGCGCCGTCGGCCATGTCTTCCAACGCAGTGGAGCCCGGGATCAGGGGCGAAGTCTGGGTCGCGTCGCCGGGGGGATCGAAGACCGCGGGCGGACGGCCGAACAGAAGGGTGGTCATGGCGCGGTCCATAGCGGCTTTGTCCGCCCACGCGAACCCTCAGGCCTGAGGCGCGACCGCCACGTCGTTGAGCAGGGCGGCGAAACGGCGAACCGCCTCGGACGCCAACTCGGGGTCATGGCGCATCGGTGGTGCGTTCATCGGTTCATCGAAGCTGTGGGTGCCCTCGGCCACCCAGGTCTCGACCTCCGCGCCGCAGTCGCGGACCATTGCGTGAACGCGCTCGGCGTTTCGCACCGTGGTAAGGTGGTCCTTGCGGGCGATGACGGCCAGGGTCTTCGGGCAATGCCGCCACGGCCGCATCCGGTTCGGGGCGGCTATGCCGACGTAGGGATAGGCCAGATAGGTCGCCAGCACCCCGTCCAGCGCCACCGCGCCAGGATCGGCGACGCCCAGCGCCGGGCGCGACCGGTCAGCGCTCATGGCCTCCATGATGCCCCAGCCTCCGTGGCTCCAGCCGGCCAGAGCGATCTTGTCCGGATCGACGTCGGCCCGCCGGGACACGCCGTCAATCGCTGCCAGCACGTCGCCGCCCCGCTCCCAGCCCCGCAGCAACACTCCGGTGCAGACCGCCGCCATGGCCAAGGTCCGGTTCCACCCGCGCGGCGCGTAGGAATCGACGATGAAGGCCCGCCAGCCTGCGGCCTTCGCCGCCTCGGCGTATTTCGGCAAATGATCACGCAGCCCGCCACAGCCATGGAACAGGATGACGGCCGGACGCGGCCGGTCATCGTCCGGGCCCACGCCGGTGACGGCCGGTTCGAGCATCGACCAGCGCTGGGCGAGGGTTTGCATGGGCGGACCTTAGCTATTTGTGGCTCTCAGACCACCCGCGCTCAAGCAGCGGGCGACCGCGTCGCGAGCGTTAGCGCCCCAAAACATCAGTGCCGGAACACCCGCACGCCCGTGAAGGCCATGGCGACACCGGCCTCGTCGGCGGCGGCGATGACCTCGTCGTCGCGGATCGAGCCGCCCGGCTGGATCACCGCCGTAGCCCCGGCCGCCACCGCCTCCAGCAGGCCGTCGGCGAAGGGGAAGAAGGCTTCCGAGGCGCAGGCAGACCCCTCGGCCAGCGAATGCGCCAAGCCCTTGGATTCGCCGGCCTCGCGGGCGCGGATGGCCGCGATGCGGGCGCTGTCGCGGCGGTTCATCTGGCCGGCGCCGATGCCGGCGGTCTGGCCGTCCCTGGCATAGACGATGGCGTTGGACTTGACGTGTTTGGCCACGGTGAAGGCGAACAGCATGTCCTCGACCTCCTGCGGCGTCGGCTGGCGGCGGGTGACGATCTTCAGGTCGGCGGCGGCGATGCGGCTGCGATCGCGCGACTGGACCAGGAAGCCGCCGGCGACCGAGCGGAATACTTCGCCGGCCGCCAGCGGGTCGGGCAGACCGTCAGTCAGCAGCAGGCGCAGGTTCTTCCTGGCGGCGAAGACGGCTCGCGCCTCTTCGTCCGCGCCGGGGGCGATGACGACCTCGGTGAAGATGTCGGTGATCAGCCTGGCGTCGGCACCGGTCAGGGGTCGGTTGACGGCGATGACGCCGCCGAAGGCAGAGACGGCGTCGCATTCAAGCGCGCGAGCATAGGCCGTGGCGAGATCGCCGCCGACGGCGACGCCGCAGGGGTTGGCGTGTTTGACGATGACGCAGGCGGGACCCTCGAACTCGGCGACCAGCTCACAGGCGGCGTCGGCGTCGGCGATGTTGTTGTAGCCCATCGCCTTGCCCTGGACCTGTTCGGTGTGGGCGACGCCGGGACGGGTGTCGCCGGTGCGATAAAAGGCACCGGTCTGATGCGGGTTCTCGCCATAGCGAAGCGTCTGGGCCAGCGCGCCGCTGATCGACTTGCGGGCCGGGGCGGCGTCGCCGACCTGCCCGGCGAACCAGGCCGAGACGGCGGCGTCATAGGCGGCGGTGCGGGCAAAAGCGCGGGCAGCGAGGCGTTTGCGCAAGCTCAGCGTCGTCGCACCGTCCGTCTTCAGAGCGTCCAGCAGTTCGGCGACCGAAGCCTGATCGACGCAGACGGCGACGTATCCGTAGTTCTTCGAGCCCGAGCGGATCATGGCCGGGCCGCCGATGTCGATGTTCTCGACCACGGCGTCGAAGCCGGCGCCCCAACCTGCTTTCTGGGCTGCCACCGTGGCCTCGAACGGATAGAGGTCGACCCAGACGATATCGATCGGGTCGATACCGTGCGTCGCCATGGCCTCGGCGTGGTCGGCGGCGTCACGCATGCCCAGCAGGCCGCCGTGCACCACGGGATGCAAGGTCTTGACCCGGCCGTCCATCATTTCGGGGAAACCGGTAAGATCGGCCACGTCCTTCACCGGCAGGCCGAAACCGGCGATGGCGGCGCGGGTGCCGCCGGTCGAGACCATTTCGACGCCCAGATCGTGCAGAACGCGGGCCGCGTCCTCGAGCCCCGTCTTGTCGGACAGGGAGATCAGCGCGCGCTGCGGCGCCACGCGGTCGGGCGCGGGCGGAAAGTCGGGAGCGGCGGGCATGGCGGCGGTCCGTGTCTGGCTTGGAGGTCGGGAAGACGCGCGCCGTCTAGCACCGGACGCGCCGCGATAGAACCGCCGCGCTCAGATCAGCTCGCCGAAATCGACGACCATGGGCTCCCGCCCGATCAGGGACAGAAAGCGCCGGAAGTCGGCCTGCGGCATCGCCGTGGTCGCGGTGTTGGTCAGGGGATGGAAATTGACGATGTCGGCGTCCCACAAAGTCCTGTCCAGCACGAAGGTCACGCGGTGGTCGGGGTCATTGATCAGGCCCAGGGCCGTGACCGAGCCGGCGCGCACGCCCAGGGTCTCGTACAGCAGGGTCTCATTGCCGAACGACAGGCGGTCCGAGCCGATGATGGCGGGTGTGCGCTTGAGATCCACGACCGTGTCCTGACGCGCCGAGATCAGCCACAGCCGGCCCTTCTTGTCCTTGAGGAACAGGTTCTTGGTGTGGGCGCCGGGCATGGCGGCCTTCAGCTCCCGCCCCTCTTCGACGCGGAAGACGGCCGCGTGGCGCCGGGTCGTCACTAACTGGCCGTGGCCGGCCATCCAGTCCAGCAGACGGTCGGCGTCGAAGGCGGGCGGGCTCGGCTTGTCTTCGGTCATCGCGGGCCGCTAGTGAGAGGAACCATCCTCGATACCGTCCGGAGCGTCGCCTTGGAACTGGAATGCTATCCGATGTCGGACCAGCCCTGCGACCTGGTGCCGGGGCGCCAGCCGCGAGACTGGATGGACGCCTTCCCCAGCCGGCACCCCTATCGCTGCCTGCCGCTGACCATGGCCAACACCACGGGTTGGGAAATCCTGTGCCCGATCGGCTTCACCGCAGAATGGAACGGCGGACCCAGCCAGAACGATCTGGAGATCACGCCGGATCGGCCGACGCCGAACCTGCACCACATTGTCACCTCGCACTTCTCGCGGGGGGTGATGACCCTGCATCCGCAATACATGTTCCGCACCCCGCCGGGCTGGGGCCTGCTGGCGACGGGCGCGCCCAACCATATCAAGGACGGCATCCAGCCGCTGACCGGCCTGATCGAGACCGACTGGCTGCCCTTCCCCTTCACCATGAACTGGCTGTTCACGCGACCGGGGCGGGTCAAGTTCGAACGCGGCGAGCCGTTCTGTTTCATCACCCCCCTGCAGCACCGCAAGGCCGAGGACTTCCAGCCCGTCATCCGGACTCTGGAATCCAATCCGGTCATGAAGGGTCAGTTCGACGCTTGGAACCGCCAGCGCACCGATTTCAACAAGCGGCTGGCGTCCGGCGACCCGGACGCGGCCAAGGAGGCCTGGCAGCGCTTCTACTTCAAGGGCGAGATGCCCGAAGAGCTGGGCGCGGCGCCGGACACCCACGCCAACAAGCGTCGATTGAAGAGTCCCCGGCTGGGTTGAGCAGCAGGGGTTCGATCTCCTACGTAGCGGTCGTAATGACGCGCGGACCGAGATTCTGGATCACTTCGCGGGCGTCGAAGGCATTGGCGTCGCCCGCAGGCTTGGCACCGCGACCCATGACGATCTCGGCCGAAGCCTCGAAGCGGTCGATCTGGCGCACGTCGAAGTCATTGCCCCAGACCGGATCGCCCCAGCTGCTCCAGACGCCGCGACGGGAGTAGCGCCACGAAGGTCCCCAGAACGGACTGTAGCGGTCGTAGTAGAAGGGATCGGGCGAGGCGCTGAAACGGGTATCGCGGTCGGTCGCGCGGTTCACGGTGGAGAACCAGTCATAGCCGTTGGCCACCGTGATCTCGGCCGAACGCAGCAGCAGTGACATCTCGACCTGATCGCGCGAGGTGACGGAGTTTCCAGAGAAATTCACCCGGAAGCGGTCGGCGTCCAGACGCTGTTCAGCATAGCCGAAGCGGCTGTTGGGACCGGCGGGGCCGTAGGCGGTGGCGGTCGCGCAGGCCGACAGGGCCAGAGCCGCCGTGGCCGCCAGCAGCACGGACTTGAGCAGATGAGTTCTCATGGCAGTTCTCCTAGACGCTCCAGAAAGCGCATTGTCAATTAAACGGGAGATTAGCAGATGGGTTTCAACATACCATAAGCCCCTATAAACGCGAAACAATAAGCACGGCCGCCGCGAGCAGCAAAACACCTGTCAGCAGGGCGAAGCCGCGCCGGAATCGTGGTTCTCCCATGCGCCGGGCCAGCGCCGCGCCGCCCAGGCCGTAAGCGGACATCGACAGTACGTCCATGCCTATGGTGGCCACCGCGAACAGGGCCAGTTGAGGCGCGGCAGGCCGGCCAGGATCCAGGAACGGCGGAAGCAGGGCGGTAAAGAAGAGCACCGCCTTGGGATTGGCGATCTGGACCATGAAGCCGTCCACCAAGGCGCTGCGCCCCAGGCGAATGGTCGGCGCGTCGGGATCGGAGGCCGTCGTGAAGGCACCGCGCAGGGCCCCGACGCCCAGCCAGGCGACATAGAAGGCACCGCCGACCGAGATCAGGCGGAAGGCCTCGGGAAAGGCCACGACCAGCGCTCCCAGCCCCAGCGCCGCCGCGCCGAACCAGACCAGAGTCGCGGCGTTCATGCCCACCACCCCCGCCATTGCGCCGGCCTTGCCGCGCTCTACCCCGTTGGCCACCGAGAACAGATTGGCGGGCCCCGGCGTCACCGCCATGACGGCCATCACGCCCAGGAAGGTCAGGTACAGCTGAGGATCGACGGGTAGGCTGTTCATGCCGCCGTGTCGGTCGGCCGACGCCTCCGGTCAAGCCGTCGCGAGGTGATCAGTCCTCGTCGTCAGCAACTGGAGCCTGGGGCGCTTCGGCGGTTTCCGCGACCTCTGCGTCTCCCGGCGAGTCCATCGCCGCGCCCAGGGCGTAGTCGGCCATAATGCCGTAGGTCGCCATATGCTCGGGATCCCGGGACGCCCAAGCGCCTTTGGTGGCGATGCCGCGCGCCTGAGCCACGGCGTTTCCGACGACGGCGTCCACGTCGACCTCGGCGAGGGCTTGCGCGACCACGGCGTCGATGTCGATCTCGGCCAGGGCCTCGGCGGCGATGGCCTTGGCGCGTTCACCGAAAGCCTCCATCCGGACCTCGAAGGCCTCGGCGGCGGCTTCCAGTGCGTCGTCGGACGGACCGCGCAGGTCATGGGCCACGGCCGCCGACAGCGGCAGCAGGGCAAGAGCGGCGGCGAGAGAAAGGGCCTTGATCATGAGACGGGCTCCCGAAAAGGTCGCCTCAAAATCGGCCGAGCGCCGTGCCGTCACAAATGAAATCGCGGTAAGACGGCGCGGCCGAAGCTGGCCGCCTTACGCATCAACGGCTTACTGCACGACAGCGACCGGTATGGGCGGCTGCAGGGCCTGAGCCCGCGTCATGGCCGGAATGCCGCTGAGCTGAGACGAGGCCGCTGCGGAAGCCTGGGCCATCGCGGCCCGCTGTTCTTCCGGAGCTATCGCCGCCTGGGCCTCGATCACGCTCGCCACCTCTCGCGCGAAGGCGTCCGCTTCGGGCTGGTAGCGGGCGACGATGGCGTCGAGATCGGCGGTCGCCCTGGTATCGTCGCCGGCGGCGGCGGTGACCGCGGTTTTCATCTCGGCCTCCATGCCTTCCATCCGGGCCTGAAAGACCGCGGCCTTGGCTTGCAGGTCAGCGAGCGCACTCGTCGGCGCGGGCGCGGCGGTCTGGGTCGGCATGGCGGCGGCCAAGGTTGGCGTGGCCGAGGTCACGGCCGCGCAGACGGCGAGGATCAGTCGAAGAGACATGGCATGGTTTCCTGAACGACGAAGGAGCCCCCTCCTTCCGCCGTCATCGTGGCGCCGAATCCGTCGCGCCGCGAGTCCCTTTTAGACCTGAAATCAGGCCCGGTCGCGTGCGTCCCGCTTGCCCAATACCCGCAGGCGGAGCGCATTCAGCTTGATGAAGCCGGCGGCGTCCTTCTGGTCATAGGCGACGGCGCCGTCCTCGAAGGTGACCAGTTCCTGGTCATAGAGGCTCGCGGCGCTCTCGCGGCCGATGACGGTGGCGTTGCCCTTGTAGAGCTTGACCCGGACCGTGCCCGACACCTTGGCCTGGCTGTGGTCGATGGCGGCCTGAAGCATCTCGCGTTCGGGCGAGAACCAGAAGCCATTGTAAATCAGGTGCGCGTATTTGACCGCCAACTCGTCCTTCAGATGCATGGCACCGCCATCGAGGGTGATCGATTCGATGCCGCGATGGGCGGCCAGCAGGATTGTCCCGCCCGGGGTCTCATAGACGCCGCGGGATTTCATGCCGACGAAGCGGTTCTCGACCAGGTCGAGGCGGCCGATGCCGTTGTCGTGGCCGTACTGGTTCAGGGCGGTCAGCAGGGTCGCCGGCGACATGGTCTCGCCGTTGATGGAGACCGGATCGCCCTTCTCGAAGCCGATGGTGATGACGGTTGCGACGTCGGGCGCATCCTCGGGCGAAAGGGTGCGCTGGTGAACGAATTCGGGGGCCTCGACCGACGGGTCCTCCAGCACCTTGCCCTCGCTGGACGAGTGCAGAAGGTTGGCGTCGACGCTGAACGGAGCTTCGCCGCGCTTGTCCCTGGCGATCGGAATCTGGTTCTTCTCGGCGAAGTCCAACAAGTGTTCGCGGGACTTGAATTCCCACTCGCGCCAGGGGGCAATGACCCGGATGTCGGGCTCCAGCGCATAGTAGCCGAGCTCGAACCGGACCTGGTCATTGCCCTTGCCGGTCGCACCGTGACAGACGGCGTCGGCGCCGACCATGCGGGCGATCTCGATCTGTCGTTTGGCGATCAACGGCCGGGCGATCGAGGTGCCGAGCAGATACTGGCCCTCGTACAGGGCATTGGCCCGGAACATCGGGAAGACATAGTCGCGCACGAACTCCTCGCGCAGATCGTCGATGAAGATGTTCTCGGGCTTGATGCCCATTTTCAACGCCTTCTCGCGCGCCGGCGCCAGCTCCTCGCCCTGGCCCAGATCGGCGGTGAAGGTCACGACCTCCGCGCCGTATTCGGTCTGCAGCCATTTCAGGATGATCGAGGTGTCGAGCCCGCCGGAATAGGCGAGAACCACCTTGGTCGGGGCCTTCTTGGGCACGGCTTGGGTCATGTGAGGTCCTTCGTAGAACGCGACGAGGCGTTCGGCGGCGTTGCGCGCGCTTAAAGGACCAGACGCCCCGCGATGCAAGGGCGGGATTGCGGCGGGCTCAGCCCCAGGGACCGGACCGGCTCGCGGGCGTGGAGGGCACGCTGGTGGTGACGGCGCCTGGCCCGGCATCGGCGAATGCGGCCCGCTGCGTCGCCATCCCCATCTTCGTCCCCAGTTCCATCAACGCCTTCACCCGGTTGGCCGTGGCCGGATGAGTCGAGAACAGGTTGTCCGCGCCGCGCCCCGCCAGCGGATTGATGATGAAAAGCTGGCCCGAGGCGGGATTGCGCTCGGCCGTCAGATTAACGATCCGGCGGGCGTAGGCGTCGATCTTCTCAAGGGCCGAGGCCAGGGCCTGGGGGTCGCCGGCGATCTCGGCGCCGACGCGGTCGGCCTCGTATTCACGCGAGCGACTTATAGCCATCTGTACAAGGGCGGCGGCCATGGGGGCCAGGATCATCAGGGCCAGGGTTCCGATGATGCCGCCGGGCCGCTCGCGGTCGCCTCCGAAGAAGAGGCCGAAATTGGCGAGGGCGGCGATGGCTCCGGCCACCGTCGCCGTGACCGTCATGGTCAGGGTGTCGCGGTTTTTCACGTGGGCCAGCTCGTGCGCCATCACGCCGCGGATCTCGTCGCGGGTCAGCATGTCCAGCAGGCCGGTGGTGGCGCAAACGGCGGCGTTCGCGGGATTTCGTCCGGTCGCGAAGGCGTTGGGCTGATCGTTGGGAATGATGGCGATCACCGGCCTGGGCAGGCCGGCGTCACGCGCCATCTGGACAACGTCGGCGACATAGGCCCTGACGACGCCGTTGGGATGTTGTTCGTCAACCGCCTGGGCCCGGTACATCTTCAACACGATCTTGTCGGCGTTCCAGTAGCTGAACAGATTCAGGCCGCCGGCCAGGACCAGGGCGATCAGCATGCCGGTCGGCCCGCCAATCAGATAGCCGATGCCGACGAACAGGGCCGTCAGCGCCGCCAGCAGGATGAAGGTCTTCAGGTGGTTCATGGCGCTCTGTCGTCGTCTTCGCTGGCGTCCGGCCCGCGAATGTCTAGTTTGAGGGTTCAACGAAACCGCTCAAGGCGTGGAAGCTGTGACCGATCATCCCACCCCCGACCAAACCCCGGCCTTGAATGCCGACGTTCCCCACGCCACGCCAAAACGCCCGCTGACGGACGCCGCGCGTCGCGCCCTGCTGGAGGCGGCGGTGCGCCGGGACGCGGAAGCCGACACCGCGATCGCGACCGAACACGGCGGCCCCCCCGGACCTGAGCCGACCCGCTATGGCGACTGGGAGAAGAAGGGTCTGGCGATCGACTTCTAAAGTCTCTGCAAACCAAGGCGGTCGAACGGCGTCAACCCTGTCATTCAGGAGCCCGACCCCCATGATCCGTGGCCTATACGCCGCCTTCGTCGTGACGCTGCTGGCCGTTCCGGGCGCGGCGTCGTCCCAGACCGACGGACGGCCCGTCTATCTCAACGCCTGCGCCCCGTGCCTCGGCCTCGGCCTCGGCCAGCGCGTCGGCGCGGTCCCATCTGAACGCCAGCACCTATGAGGTTGGCAGCGTCCAGGGCGGCAGTCATGGCGGCGGCGTCTATGTCGGCGGTGCCTACGGCGGCGACGGCGGGGGCCAGTACGGCACGGCCTCCTAAACCGAAACGCTGTACGAACGTGTGGCCCGCGCCAGCGCGCCCTTCGGCTATGCGGTCAGCGGTGTCGGCCATCACGAACGCCAAGCCCGCTCCTGCGGCTACGATTACGGCCGCGAGCGGGATCGCGGCGATCGCTACGGCTACAGCGGGGTGCGCGAGAGCAATCCTATGTCCATGCCGGGGACGATCGCGAGGGTGGATAAAACGCCCGCCACACCCACTGTCGCGGAGCGCACGACAGCGACTGCCGCTGCCAGCGCCGCGCTGAATATCGCCGCGCCGATCCGGTGTACGAAGCGCCGATGACGCCGAACCAGCACTACGTCTTCGAGGCGCCGCCCCCTGCGCCAGCGCCCGCGCGGCCACCGCACGGCTACCGTCAGGAACCCGGCGAGCGCGGCTAGACCATCGATGCGACGATTTCGGCCGCCGCGCGCGCGGGGTCGGCCGCAGCCATGATGGGGCGGGCCACGACAAGATGGGTGGCTCCGGCGACCAGCGCGGCGCGCGGCGTGGCCACGCGCTGCTGGTCGCCCTTGTCGGCACCTTGGGGCCGCACGCCCGGGGTGACGATCAGGAAGTCGGGCCGACCCGCCGCCATGGCGATCTCGCGCACCCGCGCCGCCTCCAGCGGGCTGGAGACCACACCGTCGACGCCACAGTCCAGCGCCTGCCGCACCCGCCGCTCGACCAAGGCCGCGGCTCCGAAACCATAGCCGATGTCGGTCAGGTCCTCGTCGGAAAGACTGGTCAGAATGGTGACGGCCAGCAGCCTGGTGTCCGATCCCGCCGCGTCACGCCCCTTGACCGCGCCCCGCATGACCTGCGGCTCGGCATGGACGGTCAGCAGATCACAGCCGCCCTCGGCCACGGCGCGCGCCGCGCCCTCGACCTGGGCCCCGATGTCATGAAGCTTCCAGTCTTGGAACACCGACTTGCCGGCCGCGCGCAGGTCGTGGGCGAAAGCCACGCCGCCGGGACGGGCCAACAGCGTCAGGCCGACCTTGTACGACACCACCGCGTCGCCGAGCCGCTCGACCATGGCGCGAGCGGCGTCGATGGACGGCAGGTCCAGACCGACGATCAGGCGGGGATCGTTGAGCGCAGACGTCATCGCGGGCTCCGTTCGGTCGCTGGGGGGGTGGACGCGAGCGACCGCGTCGGCCCTTAATGCGCCAGGATAAACTGAGGGGCGAGGTCAGCACATGGACGCGGTCGATCTGGGGGTCAACCTGTTCGTGGCCCTGTTCGCCTTGGTGGATCCGATCGGCAACATCCCGATCTTCGCCGCGGCGACGGCGGGGGCGACCCTGCGTCAGCGACTGTTGGTGTCGGCCCTGATCTGCCTGTTCGCCGCCGCCTTCATGGCCTTCTTCTTCTTCACCGGCCTGGGGTTGCTGCAGTTCTTCGGCATCTCGCTGGCGGCGTTTCGGATCGCCGGCGGTATCCTGCTGCTGTTGCTCGGCCTCGACATGACGCGCGAGGATTTCCTGAAGAGCTTCGCCGACACCGACGTCGGGGCCGACTTGGCTGACGTGCGCGGCTATGCACGACGCCGGTTCCAGCGGCTGGTGGTGCCCTTCGCCATCCCGTTGATGATCGGGCCCGGCGCCATTTCGACCATCATCATCCAGGCGGGCGAAGCGTCCAAGATCGGGCCGGCGGGCCAGGTGGCAGGCATGGCGGCCATTGTGGCGGCCTGTCTGGCGACCTTCGTCTGCTTCGCCGCCACTGGTCCGATCAGTCGCGTGCTGGGCGACGTGGGCATGTCGATCATCGTCCGTGTGCTGGGCCTGATCCTGTGTGCCCTGGCGATTCAGTTCATCCTGATGGGCCTGTCGGAAGCCCTGCCCGGAATGATCAGCGGGGCGGTGACGACGCCCTATCCGGACCGCGGATACTGAGGTCGACATAGCTCCGGGGGGATGGAGACTTCGGGAGGAATTGGGGGACGACTTTCGGAGGATTTGAAAGACGAATTCCGGTCTCTGACAGGGACGAGGGAGACAGTGAAGACGGGCCTGGCCGACCGCGAGTTCAGTTTCGCTTCAACCGCTTCGCGTGTCCGCCGACCATCTTCAGGGCGAGGCGGTCCGGCAGGTGTTTGGCGAGGCCAGCGAGGATGTTGTTCATCGCCCCCGGCGTGACCTTGGGCCGGTTGGCTTCGCAGGCGGCGTAGCCGACGCGGGCGACATGGTCGGCGGTCTGCCACATCCAGGCGGGATACGCCGACGAAACCTCGTCGCGGGTGCCGTTGACGTCGTGGAACTCGGTCAGGGTATAGCCTGGGCACAGGGCGGTGACGTGGACGCCCGTGCCGCGGAGTTCGAGATGCAGCCCCTGCGACGCCTTGATCAGAAAGCCCTTGATCGGACCGTAGAGGGTGTCGCCGCCGGTCGCGGGCATCTGCCCCGCCAGAGACGCGACGTTGAGGATGCGCCCGTACCCGCGCGCGACCATGGCCGGGGCGAACAGACGGGCCAGTTCGATCGGGGCGGTCAGCATGACGCGGATCATGGCCGCATGGATCTCCGGATCGGTGTTCAGAAAGCCGGCCGTGCGGCTGAAGCCCGCGTTGTTGACCAGCCCGTCGACCGAAAGCTCCCGGGCTTGAATTTCGTCGAACAGCCGGTAGGGCGCGGCGGGATCGGCCAGATCCTCGGTCAGGACGGTCGTGGCCGCGCCCAGCCGGGAGAGTTCGGCGGCCAACGCCTTCAAGGGCGCCTCGCGCCGCGCCGTCAGGATCAGGTCCCAGCCCTCGGCGGCATGGACCCGCGCCAAGGCCGCGCCGATGCCGGCGGACGCGCCGGTGATCAAGGCCACCGGTCTCGACCCCGAAGGCCGGCTCATCTCAGGCGGCGACCGGGCAGGACGAATGGGGCGCGAAGGCCGCCAGAGACGCCGGGTCGTGGTTCAGCAGGTCGGCGATGGTGATCTTCGACAGGGCATGGCCCGCCGCCTGATCCGCCGCTGTCAGCGCCTTGGCCACCTGGCGCGGGATGTGTTCACTGACCGGGCAGCCCTTGGCTCCGGCGGGCGGCGAGCCGAGGTTAGCGCAACCGTTGACCGCACGCAGCACCGCGTCAAGCGCGATGTCCTCGGGCCGATGCAGCAACCACGCGCCGCCTTTGGCACCGGGCCGGGTGGCGATCAACCCGGCCTTGGCAAGCAGGGCAGTCACCCGCCGCACCACCACCGGATTGGTCGGCACCGAGGCGGCCAGAACCGCGCTCGGCGCGGCGTTGGCCGGCGAAAAGGCGCCCTTG
Source organism: Brevundimonas sp. (assembly GCF_041688735.1). Classification (GTDB taxonomy): domain Bacteria; phylum Pseudomonadota; class Alphaproteobacteria; order Caulobacterales; family Caulobacteraceae; genus Brevundimonas. The sequence continues at coordinate 3,716 of NZ_JBDNHO010000104.1, read as the reverse complement.
TGGGCCAGATAGGCCAGGGCGTGGGCGGCGACGGGAAAGCGTTGGCTGTCTGACATGACGTTGAGCCCAAGATAGGACGCAAACGCCCCTTTCACAAACCGGCGCAACCTTCCCGTCGCAGGCGCGATTGATGCGGCTGTGGAAAGCGCCTAAAGGCTCGCCGCTCTTTGAATGGAAACCGCGCGGTGCGGGGTCCCGGAGGAACTTCATGGCCGGGGCCTCTCCACAGGGCGAAGGCGGCGCATCCAGCGGCGCGCCACAGTCCAATGTCGCCGGCTCCATTGAACCGGCGCACCTGCATCCCGCCGCCGCCGGCGAGGGCGGACACGTCAAACGCGGCAAATGGGGCCTGATCATCGGCGCCGTCGGCGTCGTCTTCGGCGACATCGGCACCAGCCCGCTCTACGCCATGCGCGAGGCGCTGGCCCATTCGCGAAGCGGCGGTACGGCCGAGCTGGCCGTCCTGGGTACCGTCTCTCTGGTGTTCTGGGCCCTGATCCTGGTGGTCACGGTCAAATACGTCTTCTTCTTGATGCGGGTCGACAACAAGGGCGAGGGCGGGACCCTGGCCCTGATGGCGCTGGCCCAGCGCGCCATCGGCAAGCGGTCGGGCCTGGTGTTTTTTCTCGGCGTCTGCGGCGCGGCGATGTTCTACGCCGACGGGGTGCTGACGCCGGCGGTATCGGTGCTGTCGGCGGTCGAGGGACTGGGCGACGCGCCGGGTGTCGCCGGACGGATGACCCCCTTCATCCTGCCGATCGCTATCGGTATTCTGATCACCCTGTTCATGGTCCAGGCGCGGGGTACCGCCAGCATGGCCCGGGCCTTCGGACCGATCACCACCGTCTGGTTCCTGGTCTTGGCGGGCCTGGGCGTCTTTCACATCTTCGACGACCCATCGATCCTCAGGGCCCTGTCGCCGCACTACGGGGCGCTGTTCCTGATCGACAACGGCTTCCTCGGCTTCGTGCTGCTGGGCAGCGTGTTCCTGGCCGTCACCGGCGCGGAGGCCCTCTATACGGACATGGGCCATTTCGGGAAGGCACCGATCCGGGCCGGCTGGTTGTGGTTCGCCCTGCCCTGCCTGATGCTGAACTATCTGGGCCAGGGCGCGCTGGTGCTGAGCGACCCGGCGGCGCGGATCAATCCGTTCTGGGAAATGATCCCCCAGATGATCTACTGGCCGGTGCTGATCCTGGCGACCATGGCCACCGTCATCGCCAGCCAGGCGGTGATCACGGGGGCCTTCTCCCTGACGCAACAGGCGGTCCAGCTGGGCTTGTTGCCACGCATCAAGATCATGCAGACCAGCGAAAGCCAAGCTGGCCAGATATTCGTGCCTTCGGTCAATATGCTGATGCTGGTCGGGGTGTTGCTGCTGCTGATGTTGTTCCCGACCTCTTCGCAACTGGCCGGTGCCTATGGGGTGGCGGTGACGGGTGCCATGCTGGTCGACAGTCTGCTGGCCTGGTTCATCGTCCGGCGGATGTGGAAGTGGAGCCTGCCGCTCAGCGTGGTCGCGATCACGCCGTTCCTGATCATCGATCTGGCCTTCTTCGGCTCCAACCTGCTGAAGATTCCGGATGGGGCCTGGGCCCCGCTGGGCATGGGTGCCGGCATCGTCCTGGTGATGTGGACCTGGGTGCGCGGGACCCAGATCCTGACCGCCAAGACCCGGAAGGACAGCCTGCCGCTGGCCGACCTGATCGAAATGCTGCGCGCTCGCCCGCCGCATCGCGCGCCCGGCACGGCCATCTTCCTGACCTCGGATCCCGACATCGCCCCGGTCGCCCTGATGCACAACCTCAAGCACAACAAGGTGCTGCACGAGAACAACGTCATCCTGACCGTGCGCACAACCGATCGGCCGCGGGTGAGCGAGTCCGAGCGAATCGCGCTGGAGCCGATCAGCGACGACTTCAAGAAACTGACCATTTCCTACGGCTTCATGGAGCAGCCCAACATACCCAAGGCGCTGGGCGTGTGCCGCAAACAGGGCCTGAAGTTCGACATGATGTCGACCAGCTTCTTCCTGGGCCGACGCTCGGTGATCGCCTCGGCGCAACAGGGCATGCCCCTGTGGCAGGACCGACTGTATATCTTCCTGATGCGCAACGCGGCCAATCCCACCGACTTTTTCCATATTCCGCCCGGGCGCGTGGTCGAGCTGGGCACGCAGGTGACGGTTTGACCGACGCGCGCGGCGGCAAGAGTTCATCGGCGCGGGGCCGCCGCATGGCGGACAAGGCCCGGACCGGATCGCGTCCCGCCCGGCCCGCGCGGGTCGAGGCCCCCGATGAGGCCGCCGACATCGGCGTCGAGGCGCGCGTGGCCGCCGGTGTGCTGCTGAACGCGGCGCTGGAGGGGCGCGGCGGACTGGACACCGCCCTGTCGTTCCGCGAGATCGCCGACCTGCCGGGCCCGGATCGCGCCTTCGCCCGCGCCGTCGCCATGGCCGCCCTGCGCCGTCTGGGCGAAATCGACCACATCCTCGATCGCCGCCTGCAGAAGTCCCCGCCGCTCGCCGTCCGCACCATCCTGCGCGTCGCCCTGGCCCAGACGCTCGTGCTGGGCACCCCGGCCTTCGCGGCCGTCTCGACGGCGGTTAAGCTGGCCGAGCGCGAGGTCAAGACCCGACCCTACAAGAATCTGGTCAACGCTGTCCTGCGGGGCGTCGAACGCGAAGGCCCGGGCGTGACCACGGCGGAGTCCAACCTGCCGGAATGGATCGCCGCCCGCTGGCGCACCACTTACGGCGAGGCGGCGCTGGTGGCGCTGGCCCTGGCCGCGCGAGAGGAGCCCGCGACCGATCTCAGCCTCAAGCCCGACGCGGACCTCGCCGCCGTGGCCGAGGCCGTCGAGGGCGAGACCTTGCCGGGCGGCACGGTCCGCACGGGCCGGCGCGGCGACGTGGCCGGCTGGCCCGGCTTCGAGGACGGACGCTGGTGGGTCCAGGACGCCGCCGCCGCCGTGCCGGCGCGCCTGCTGGCTGCCGGGGCGGGCGAAACCGCCCTCGACATGTGCGCCGCCCCCGGCGGCAAGACGCTGCAACTGGCGGCTTCGGGGGCGGCGGTGGTCGCGCTGGACCGCTCCGAGGTCCGGCTGAAACGGCTGGCCGCCAATCTGGCCCGGACCGGCCTGTCCGCCGAGGTCGTCGCCACCCCTGCCGAGGACTGGGACGACGACCGGACCTTCGACGCCGTCCTGCTGGACGCGCCGTGCACGGCCACGGGAACCTTTCGGCGCAATCCGGAGGTCCTGCGCGCCACCAAGCCCGCCGACGTCGCCAAGCTGGCCGACGTGCAGCATCGGCTGCTCGACGTCGCCGCGATGCGGGTCGGGCCGGGCGGCCGTCTGGTCTATTGCGTCTGCTCCCTGGAGCGCGAGGAGGGCGAGACCCAGATCATCGCCTTCCTGCGCCGCTACCCAGCGTTCAGGACGGCCCCTGCCGTTCCATCGGACATCGGCGCGCCGGACGAGGCGCTGACACCCGAGGGCTGGCTGCGCATCCTCCCGTCGATGTGGGCGGAGCGCGGTGGGGTGGATGGCTTCTTTGTCGCGCGCCTGGACCGCGTCGCCTAGAGCAGCCGCCCGCTGAGTTGAATCGAATGTGATCGAGCGGGGGATTCCCATCGGGTCCGAACCGTGAGTCCATGGGTCTTCTGATTGGGAGGCTATTATGGGCAAGGCGCGTTCGGACGATCTTCGGGAGCGTG
>NZ_JBDNHO010000103.1:0-1574 GCF_041688735.1 Brevundimonas sp. | reverse complement strand
TCGCTTCGCTTCGCCTTGAACCGCTGTTCGCCGGTTGTACGGTCGTCAAGCGAAAAGTTCATGCCTTTTTCGTCCGCCTTTTTCCATTCATAGTCCATGCTCGTCAGCACGGTAAAGAAGTCGTTGGAGAGCACGCCGACCCGATCGGTAAAAACGCCGTTAGCCGAGCCATCGTAGTTCGCGCCCAAGCCCCTCAGACCGCCGACCAGCGCGACCCATTCGGGTACGGTGAGTGCCAGCAGTTGCGCCTTGTCGAGGAACATTTCTTCGGGGGCGACGTCCGGGGCGATTTGCTCGAACTGGTCGTCGATGTAATTGCGGAACCCGTCGGCCACTGGCTTCAACCATTCGGACATCTCAATGTCCGTCAATTCCTGTGTCGTGTCCCGCCGACCCGGCGTGAATGGGACCGAGACCTGCATACCTGAATCCGACGCCGCCTTGTCGATCGCCGTGCAACCACCGAGCACAATGAGGTCGGCGAGCGATACCCTTGTGTTACCGACCTGCTTGCCGTTGAATTCCTCCATGACGTCGCGCAGCGCCGCAATCACGGGGACAGCTCGCCGGTTGACCGCCCAATCCTTCTGCGGCGCGAGCGCCAGGCGAGCCCCATTGGCGCCACCGCGCTTGTCACTTTTGCGGTAGGTGGCAGCCGCCGAAAAGGCAGTAAAGGCCAAATCAGATACCGGAACGCCCTTCGCCATGATCAACTTCGTGAGTTCATTGACGTCCTCCTCGCTGATCGTGTCGTGTTCGCGGAGCGGAATCGGGTCCTGCCACAGCAGGTCGTTATCGTTCCGCTTTTCCGGGCCAAGATAGCGCTCGCGAGGGCCCATATCGCGGTGGGTCAGCTTGTACCAGGCCTTGGAAAATGCCTGCGTGAAAGCATCAAAATCGTTGAGGAACTTATCGCAGACTGCGCGGTAGTCAGGGTCGACCTTCAGGGCGATGTCGCTGGTCATCATCATCAGCGTATTCATCTGCCCAGGGATATGTGCGTCCGGGGTCTTGGGCGCACCCAGGTCGATTGGCGTCCATTGCAGCGCGCCAGCAGGGCTCTTCGTCTGCTCCCACTCGAACTTGAAGAGGTTCTCCAGATAGCTGTTGTCCCATTGGGTCGGATTGGGAGTCCAGCTGCCCTCGATGCCGTTGGTCATCGTGTGTTCGGCATTCCCGGTGCCTTGCGGGTTATGCCAGCCAAGACCCATCGCCTCGATAGGAGCGATCTCCGGCGGAGGTCCGACCTCCTTGGCGGGAACCATCCCGTGACTCTTGCCAAAGGCATGGCCGCCTGCAATCAGCGCGACTGTTTCCTCATCATTCATGGCCATGCGGCTGAAGGTGACACGAATGTCGCGTGCCGATCCCATCGGGTCGCCGTTCGCGTAGGGCCCTTCGGGGTTCACGTAGATCAGGGACTGGTGCGACGCCGCCAGGGGATTCTCGAGGTCATAGTCAGCGTCGCCGTTTTGACCGCGCCAGCGCTTGTCACGCGTGACCATGCTGTCAAAGGAAGAAACATGCTTCGCGTCCCACACCTCAGGCCCCCAGTAGGTGCTGGTATCAGCTTC
>NZ_JBDNHO010000102.1:0-17838 GCF_041688735.1 Brevundimonas sp. | reverse complement strand
GAGATGATCATGCCCGGCGACAACGCCGAGCTGAACGTCGAGCTGATCACCCCGATCGCCATGGAAGAAAAGCTGCGCTTCGCCATCCGCGAAGGCGGCCGCACGGTTGGAGCAGGGGTCGTTTCGAAGATTACGGAGTAATCATCGACACGAACGCCGTGTGCGACAAGCGCCCACGGAGGCGGAGCCGGCGTGGTGAGCAAGATCACCGAGTAGGCTCGGTCTTCTGATCAGCGTAACAGAGCCCCCGCCAGCGCGAGCTGGCGGGGGTTTTACTGTGTGCGGGCTTTCCTTCTCCCTCAAGGGGAGGAGGGGAGAGTCAGATAAACCGAACCACCACGCCCGGCTTCACCCCGGTCGCCAGCTGTTCGGCGTCCCAGTTGGTGAGGCGGACACAGCCGCTGGAGGCGGTCTTGCCGATCTTCGCTGGGTCCGGGGTTCCGTGGATGCCGTAGGTGTCGCGCGACAGGTCGATCCAGACCGATCCGACGGGGTTGTTGGGGCCCGGCGGCACCACGACCTTGCCGCCGCCGTCGCCATAGCTGACCCGCGACGGATCGTAGGTGTAGTTGGGCCGCGGCGCGATGGCCCGAACAGTGTGGGACCCCGAGGGCGAGGGCGTGTCGCTGCTGCCGATGGTGGCGGGATAGAAGGCCACCAGCTTGTCGTCGGCGTCGAAGGCCCGGAGAGAATTCTCCTTCTTGCTGATGACGATCCGGGCGACCTCGCCCTGCAGTTCGTTTGGGCCGGTCTGGGCCACCACGAGGGTCTGGCCGGCGCGGCTGAAGTCGACCCCCGGATTGAGGGCGTCCAGCAGGGCCTCGCTCATATGGAATTTCTCGGCCAGCGCCTCACGGGCATTCGCGTAGCCGACCGTCTCGAGCCGGGCCATGGCCTCGATGTCGTCGGGGACGGTGCCGATGAATGGCCCGGCGACATCGGCCGCTGTGGTCGTGTGGTCGGTCAGCACGGGGCCGCTGTCGCCTGAAGACAGCCGCTGGAACACCGTCGCGTCCAGTTCACCGTCGACGGGCAGATCGTTGGCCTCCTCGAAGGCGGCGATGGCCTGGCGGGTGTTCGTGCCGCCCAGGCCGTCCACGATCCCGGGGGAGAAGCGGGTGCGGTCGAGCAGTATCTGCGCCCTCACCATGGCCGGCTCGGGTCGGGTATCCCGGGGCAGGGCACCGCTCACCGCCCCGCCGCGACCCGCACCCGCCGGGTCTTCGCCTGGCTGATCGGCAGGCGCCGCTCCATTTGCGGCCTGCCCGTCGGCGCTGGACGTGGGCGAGGTGGGCGCTGGCGGCGTGAACGTCGCTGTCTCGATCGAGTCGCGCAGTCGTGTGGCCGCCTCCGCGCCGGGATCGCTCGCCTCGACCGAACGGGGCTCGCGGGCATCGCCGCCGCAGGCCGCAGTGGCCAGCAGGGGGAGGAGGGCGAGGACGGCGAGACGGCTTGGGCGGCGAACGATCATGGGGGGCACCGGACAGGGGAAGTCAGACCAACCCCGCACAGCGCCGGCCGTTCCGTCGGCGTAGCGCCGCCGCCCGCGCTTCGGCGGTGATCTCCGAGGGGGCGGTGATCAAGGATTCGGCGCTCCGGTGGCGGGGTCGGTGGCGGTTTCGCCCGAGTTTGACGATCCTTCCGAGCCCTTCGGCTCCGTGGCAGGGCGGGGCGCCTCACCCTCGCGGGCGGGCACGCGCTCCTGCTCATATTCATTCTGACGGCCAAGCGGGCGGGCATCGGTCATGGGCGGTCTCCTTGTAACAAGGGCAACGTCCCCGCCCCGGGCAGGTTTCGTTCACCATGCCGGCGTTGAAGGTCGAAATAGTCAAGGTGGAGGCTCTCGGCGAGGCGGAGTGGGCCCTGTGGCGTGTCATGCAGATCGCCAATCCGGCTCTGGTCGGCCCCTGTTTCCGGCCCGTCCGGCACCGCATGTGCGCCAGGTCGGCGATCGGTGGCATCGGCGGCGGCCACAGGCGATATCAGCCGCAGTACCGCGGGCTCGGGCGACATCCGCATCGGTCGCTGACGCCTCACCGAACGGAGGGGATGCAAGGCCCGGGAGCGTGGAACCCCCAGGCCGTCTTCATGTCCGCCGTCGGGGCGTCTTCGGACGTGATCCGTCAGCCTCCGACACAGTTTCGCCGCTTGACGAAAACGGAATCGACCGTCATAAGCCCCCACTCTTGTTGGACCGGCTGTGCAGCCCACCGTTTTTCGGGGTGCAGACGCGGTTCGCAGGAACGACCTGAGACACTGTTCTTTGCAGATGACCAGGACTTCAACGGCCTTCGCGGCTCGCTGCGTGGGCCGATCGTTTTTGCGGGCGTGCGTACTCTGAAGACCCTCGCGGTCTGAAGACTCCGGTCTTTGAAATGGTTCACAGGGACGCAGGTTCGCCTGCTTGGGAATAGCTACCGATATGGATCAAAGCATCCGCATCAGGCTCAAGGCCTTCGATCACCGCGTCCTCGACTTTTCGACGCGCGAGATCGTCAACACGGCCAAGCGCACGGGCGCGACCGTTCGCGGTCCGATCCCGCTGCCGACCCTGATCGAAAAGTTCACCGTGAACCGCTCGCCGCACGTCGATAAGAAGTCGCGCGAGCAGTTTGAAATCCGCACGCACAAGCGTGTTCTCGACATCATCGACCCCACCCCGCAGACCGTGGACGCGCTCATGAAGCTCGACCTGTCCGCCGGTGTGGACGTCGAGATCAAGATTTAATCGAAGAAAGAGGCGGGATCCGATGCGCACGGGCGTGATCGCCAAGAAGCTGGGCATGACCCGCGTGTTCGCCGATGACGGCGCGCACGTACCGGTCACTGTGCTTCAGCTCGACGGCTGCCAAGTCGTCGGCCAGCGTACCCAGGAGCGTGACGGCTACGTCGCTCTCCAACTGGGTGCCGGCACCAAGAAGGCCAAGAACACCAACAAGGCTCAGCGCGAATCTTTCGCCAAGCTTGAAGTGGAACCCAAGGCCTACGTCACCGAGTTCCGCATCGATGCAGACGCCATGATGGATGTGGGCTCCGAGTTCTCGGCGGACCATTTCGTCGCGGGCCAGAAGGTCGACGTCCAGGCCGAGACCATCGGCAAGGGCTTCGCCGGCGCCATGAAGCGCTGGAACTTCGGCGGTCTGCGGGCGACCCACGGCGTCTCGGTCTCGCACCGTTCGCACGGTTCGACCGGCCAGCGTCAGGATCCCGGCAAGACCTTCAAGGGCAAGAAGATGGCCGGCCACTACGGCACGGAAGTCGTCACCACCCAGAATCTGACCGTGTTCCGCGTCGACGTTGAGCGTGGCTTGCTGCTGATCAAGGGCGCCGTGCCCGGTCACGAAGGCACCTGGGTCAAGGTTCGAGACGCCATCAAGAAGACCCGTCCGGCCGACGCGCCCTTCCCGGGCGGCTTCAAGTCGAACGCCAAGGCTCAGGCCGAGGTCGAAACCGAGCAGCCCGTCGCCGACACCCCGGTGGAAGAGGTCGCCGCTGTCGAGACCACCGAAGGCGGTGAAGCGCAATGAAACTCCCGATCATCAAACTCGACGGCAAGGCCGCCGGTGACGTCGAACTGTCGGACGCCGTTTTCGGCATCACCGACATCCGCGGCGACATCCTGGCCCGTTACGTCAACTGGCAACTGGCCAAGCGCCGAGCCGGCACCCACAAGGTCCAGACCCGGAACGAGAACTCTCGCACCGGCAAGAAGATGTACAAGCAGAAGGGAACTGGCGGCGCCCGTCACGGTTCGCGTCGCGCCCCGCAGTTCGTCGGTGGTTCGCGCGCCTTCGGCCCGGTCGTTCGCGACCACGGCTTCTCCCTGCCCAAGAAGGTTCGCGCCCTGGCCCTGCGTCATGCGCTGTCGGCCAAGGTCGTCGCCGGTGACCTGGTCATCGTCGACTCCATCGCCCTGAAGGACGCCAAGACCGCCGGTCTGCGCGAAACCTTCGGCAAGCTGGGCTGGACCCGCACGCTGATCATCGGCGGTCCGGAAGTCGACGTGAATTTCGGCCTGGCCGCCCGCAACATCCCGATGGTGAACGTGCTGCCGAACGCCGGCCTGAACGTTTACGACATCCTGCGGGCCGACAAGCTGGTGCTGACCAAGGCGGCGATCGAAGCGATCGAAGCCACTTACAAGGACTACACCCCGTCGCGTCGTGAAGCCGAGGCCGCCAAGGCCGCCAAACCGGCTGCCAAGACGAAGAAGGAGGCCGCGTGATGGCCGGCGCCAAACCCACCGTCAAACATTACGACACCATCCTGGCTCCGATCATCACGGAAAAGGCCACGATCCTGTCGGAGCAGAACAAGGTCGTGTTCCGGGTTTCCGGAACCTCGACCAAGGACGAGATCGCAGCCGCGGTCGAAAGCCTGTTCAAGGTCAACGTCCTGAAGGTCAACACCCTGGTCCAAAAGGGCAAGACCAAGCGCTTCCGCGGCATCATGGGCCGTCGGGTCGACATTAAAAAAGCGATCGTGACGCTGGCTGAAGGCCAGTCGATCGACGTCACCACGGGGCTCTGATCAGATGGCCTTGAAAACCTACAATCCGACATCGCCGGGCCGTCGCGCCCTGGTGCTGATCGACCGTTCGGAGCTCCACAAGGGGCGTCCGGAAAAGTCGCTGACCGAAGGCCTGACCAAGTCGGGGGGTCGTGGTGCCGGCGGCCGCATCGCTGTCCGCTTCCGCGGCGGCGGCGCCAAGACGCTGTACCGCAAGATCGATTTCAAGCGCCGCAAGTTCGCCACGGCGACCGTAGAGCGTCTGGAATACGATCCGAACCGGACCGCCTTCATCGCCCTCGTCATCTATGAGGACGGAGAAAAGGCCTACATCATCGCGCCGCAACGCCTGAAGGCGGGCGACACGATCGTGGCCGGTGAAAAGGTCGACGTGAAGCCGGGCAATGCGATGCCGCTGCGTTCGGTGCCGGTCGGAACGATCATCCACAACGTCGAAATGAAGCCGGGCAAGGGTGCCCAGCTGGCCCGCTCGGCCGGCGCCTATGCCCAGCTGGTCGGCCGCGATCAGGGCTATGCCCAGATCCGTCTCGGCTCGGGCGAGCTTCGCATGGTTCTGGACGGCTGCATGGCCACGGTGGGCGCGGTTTCGAACCCCGATCACATGAACCAGAACCTCGGCAAGGCCGGTCGCGTTCGTCACATGGGCTGGCGTCCCCACGTTCGCGGTGTCGCCATGAACCCGATCGACCACCCGCACGGTGGTGGTGAAGGCCGGACCTCCGGTGGTCGCACCCCGGTTACGCCGTGGGGCAAGGACACCAAGGGCACCCGTACCCGCAAGAACAAGGCGACGGACAAATACATCATCCGTACCCGCCACGTTAAGAAGGCTCGCTAAAGATGGCCCGCTCCTCCTGGAAAGGCCCGTTTGTCGACGGGTATCTGCTCAAGAAGGCCGACGCCGTTTCGACGTCGGGCCGCAAGGACGTGATCAAGACCTGGTCGCGCCGCTCCACCATCCTGCCGCAGTTCGTCGGCCTGACCTTCGGCGTCCACAACGGCCTCAAGCATGTGCCGGTGTCGGTCTCTGAAGAAATGGTCGGCATGAAGCTCGGCGAGTTCGCCCCGACCCGGAGTTTCCCCGGGCACGCGGCGGACAAGAAGGCCAAAAGGAAGTAACTGATGGCCCAGACCAAAAACCCCCGTCGGGTCGCCCCGACCGAAGCCCGCGCCAAGTTGGTGAACGTGCGGATCAGCCCTCAGAAGCTGAACCTCGTCGCTCAGTCCATTCGTGGCCTGCCGGTGCAGAAGGCGCTGAACGAGCTGGAATTCAGCCGCAAGCGCATCGCCACCGACGTCCGCAAGGTGCTGTATTCGGCCGTGTCGAACGCCGAGAACAACCACAACCTCGACATCGACAATCTGATCGTCGCCGAGGCCTTCGTGGGCAAGAACCTGGTGATGAAGCGTTTCGCGAGCCGTGCTCGTGGTCGCTCCTCGCGCATCCTGAAACCTTTCGCGGAGATCACCATCGTGGTTCGCGAAGCCGGTGAGGCCGCCTGATGGGTCAGAAAGTCAATCCGATCGGGCTCCGGCTCGGCATCAACCGCACGTGGGACAGCCGCTGGTTCGCCGGCGGCGCCGACTACGCCAAGCTGCTGCATCAGGATCTGAAGCTGCGCACGTGGCTGAAGGAACGCCTGAACGCCGCCGGCGTCTCGCGCATCATCATCGAGCGTCCGCACAAGAAGTGCCGCGTGACGATCTATGCCGCCCGTCCGGGTGTCGTGATCGGCAAGAAGGGCGCTGACATCGAGAAGCTCCGCAAGGACATCTCGGCCCAGACCGAAGGCGAGGTTCACCTGAACATCGTCGAAGTCCGCAAGCCCGAGACCGACGCCCAGCTGATCGCTGAGAACATCGCCCAGCAACTGGAGCGCCGTATCGCCTTCCGCCGCGCCATGAAGCGTTCGATGCAGTCGGCCATGCGTCTCGGTGCCAAGGGCGTCCGCATCAATGTTTCGGGTCGCCTCGGCGGCGCTGAAATCGCGCGGATGGAGTGGTATCGCGAGGGCCGCGTGCCGCTGCACACGCTGCGTGCCGATATCGACTACGGCTTCATCCAGGCCAAGACGACGTACGGCATCATCGGCGTGAAGGTCTGGGTCTTCAAAGGCGAAGTCCTCGAGCACGATCCGATGGCGCAGGACAAGCGTTGGGCCATCGAGGCCTCGGGTCCGTCGTCGAACGAAGGTCGCGAACGCGGTGGCCCGCGCGGCGACCGTGGTCAACGCCGGGGACGTGAGGGCTAGGTCATGCTGCAACCGAAAAAGACCAAGTATCGCAAGGCCTTCAAGGGCCGCATCCACGGCGCCGCCAAGGGCGGCTTCTCGCTGAACTTCGGCTCCTACGGGCTGAAGACGGTCGAGCCGGAACGCATCACCGCGCGTCAGATCGAGGCGGCCCGCCGCGCGATCACCCGCCAGATGAAGCGTCAGGGCCGCGTCTGGATCCGCGTTTTCCCCGACCTGCCCGTCACGGGCAAGCCGGCCGAAGTCCGGATGGGCAAGGGCAAGGGCGCCGTGGACCATTGGGCCGCGCGCTGCCACCCGGGCCGGATCCTGTTCGAAATCGACGGCGTGCCGGACGATGTCGCCCGCGAGGCGCTGCGTCTGGGTGCCGCCAAGTTGCCGGTCCGCACCAAGGTGGTCACCCGCCTCGACGCCGGCGTCGCCCATGTGGAGCACGTTGGCGCATGACCAAGATCGCCGATCTGCGGGTTCAAACGCCCGACCAGCTGTCCGACGAGCTGCTTAAGCTCAAGAAGGAACAGTTCAACCTGCGCTTCCAGGCCGCCACCGGCCAGATGGAAAAGACCCACCGCGTGGGTGAAGTGCGCAAAGACATCGCTCGCATCTCCACGCTTCTGCGTGAGAAGCGCGCGGCGGTTTAAGGAACGAAGATGCCGAAACGTATTCTCGAAGGCGTGGTCGTCTCCGACAAGGGCGACAAGACCATCGTGGTCAAGGTGGAGCGCACGCTGCTGCACCCCGTCTTGAAAAAGATCGTCCGCCTGTCCAAGAAGTACCACGCCCACGACGAAGCGAATGCCCTCAAGGTCGGTGACCTGGCCCGCATCGTCGAGTGCGCCCCGAAGTCCAAGCTGAAGCGTTGGGAAGTCCTTTCCAACGCCTCGGCGTCGTAATCAGAAGGATCGGATCCCATGATCCAGATGCAAACTAACCTGGAGGTAGCCGACAATTCGGGTGCTCGCCGGGTCATGTGCATCAAGGTGTTGGGCGGCTCCAAGCGCCGCTACGCCTCGGTGGGCGACACGATCGTCGCTTCCGTCAAGGAAGCCATTCCCCGTGGTCGCGTGAAGAAGGGCGACGTCGTTCGCGCCATCGTCGTGCGCACCGCCAAGGACATCCAGCGCAAGGACGGCTCGGTCATTCGTTTCGACAAGTCGGCCGCCGTCATCGTCAACAAGCAGAACGAGCCCGTCGGCACGCGGATTTTCGGCCCGGTTCCCCGCGAACTGCGCGCCAAGAACCACATGAAGATCATCTCGCTGGCTCCGGAGGTCCTCTAGTCATGGCCGCCAAGATCAAATCCGGCGACAACGTCGTCGTCCTGACCGGCAAGGACAAGGGCCGCACCGGCAAGGTGACCAAGGTCCTGCCGACCGCCAACCGCGTGCTGGTGCAGGGCATCAACATGGTCCAGCGCCACACCCGCCCGACCCAAGCCGACCCCCAGGGCGGCATCAAGAACAAGGAAGCGTCGCTTCACCTGTCGAACGTCGCGATCGCCGACGCCAACGGCAAGGCGGCCCGCGTCGGCTTCCGCATGGAAGGCGACAAGAAGGTTCGTTTCGCCAAGACGACGGGAGACGTCATCTAATGACCGACACCAAATACACCCCGCGCCTCAAGGGCGACTACAACGAGCGCATCAAGGGCGTGCTGACCGAGAAGTTCGGCTACACCAACCCGATGCAGATGCCCAAGCTGGACAAGATCGTCCTGAACATGGGCATCGGTGAAGCCGTGGCCGACACCAAGAAGGCGACCGCCGCCCTCAAGGATCTGGCCGCCATCGCCGGTCAGAAGCCCGTCGCCACCAAGGCCCGCAACTCCATCGCCGGCTTCAAGCTGCGCGAAGGCATGGTCATCGGCGGCAAAGTCACCCTGCGCGGCGACCAGATGTACGAGTTCCTGGACCGTCTGATCACCGTGGCCCTGCCGCGCGTGAAGGACTTCCGCGGCCTGAAGCCGTCGTCCTTCGACGGTCGCGGCAACTACGCCATGGGCCTCAAGGAACACATCGTGTTCCCCGAGATCAACTACGACCAGATCGACCAGATGTGGGGCATGGACATCATCGTCTGCACCACGGCCAAGACCGATGACGAGGCGCGCGCGCTTCTCACCGAGTTCAAGTTCCCGTTCGTGACGAACTGAGCGGGAAGGGAAAAGCACAATGGCTAAGAAAAGCGCCGTAAACCGCAACGAGGCCGTCAAGGCCCTGGTCGCGAAATACGCCGACAAGCGGGCCGCCCTGAAGGCGACCGCGAACAACGAGTCCCTGCCTCTCGAGGAGCGCTTCGAGGCGCGCCTCAAGCTGGCCAAGCTGCCGCGCAACTCGGCCGCCAACCGGATTCGCAACCGCTGCGAAGTGACGGGCCGTCCGCGGGCCTTCTATCGCAAGCTCAAGATGAGCCGCATCGCCCTGCGTGAACTCGGCAACCTGGGTCAGATCCCGGGTCTGACCAAGTCCAGCTGGTAAGGGGAGCGACAAGACATGATGATCAACGATCCCCTGAGCGACATGATCGCTCGCATCCGGAACGCGCACATGCGCAAACGTTCCAAGGTGCTCACCCCGGCTTCCCGCCTGCGCCAGCGCGTCCTCGACGTGCTGCAGGACGAAGGCTACATCCGCGGCTATGCGCTGGTTCAGAACCCCGGCGAATTCCCGCAGTTCGAGATCGAGCTCAAATACTTCGACGGCCAGCCGGTCATCGCCGAGATCGCCCGCGTGTCCAAGCCGGGCCGCCGCGTCTACTCCGCGATCTCTGACCTGAAGCCGATCAAGAACGGCCTGGGCATCTCGATCCTCTCCACGTCCAAGGGCGTCATGTCGGACACCGCGGCTCGCGAAGCCAAGGTGGGCGGCGAAGTCCTCTGCAGGGTCTACTAAGATGTCCCGTATCGGAAAACGCACCGTTGAAGTGCCCAAGGGCGTGACCGTCACGCTCGACGGCCAGACCGTCTCGGTCAAGGGTCCCAAGGGCGAACGCTCCTGGACAGTGGCCGACGAGATCGAAGTCACGCAAGGCGACGATGGCCTGAACCTGACCATCCGCGAGGACAACCAGCGTTCGCGGGCCATGTGGGGCCTGTCGCGTACCCTGGTCGACAACATGGTCGTCGGCGTAACCACCGGCTTTGAAAAGAGTCTGGACCTTGTCGGCGTGGGCTATCGCGCCGCCATGAAGGGCAACGCCCTGTCGCTGCAGCTCGGTTTCTCGCACGACGTCAACATCGAACCGCCCGCCGGCGTCACCTTCGCGGTGCCCAAGCAGACGGAAATCAAGATCTCGGGCGCTGACAAGCAGGCGGTCGGTCAGATCGCCGCCGTCATCCGCAAGCTGCGTCCGCCGGAGCCCTACAAGGGCAAGGGCGTGCGCTACACGGGCGAAAAGGTCCGGCGCAAGGAAGGCAAGAAGAAGTAAGTCATGGCTCTTTCTCTTCGACAACAAGCCCAGCGCCGCACCGAGCGCACCCGCCGCCGCCTGAAGGGCGTCGCCAACGGCCGTGTTCGGCTGTCGGTGCACCGTTCGGACAAGAACATCTCGGCCCAGATCATCGACGACCTGAACGGCGTCACGATCGCTTCGGCCTCCTCGCTGGAAGGCGAGAAGGGCAAGAAGTCCAAGGGCTCGGACGTCGCCGCCGCTGCCCTTATCGGCAAGCTGGTCGCCGAGCGCGCCATCGAGAAGGGCATCAAGGACGTCGTCTTCGATCGCGGCGGCTACATCTATCACGGACGGGTGAAGGCGCTGGCTGATGCCGCGCGTGAAGCCGGCCTGAATTTCTAAGGGACGCGACAGATGGCGCAAACACCCCAACGCGGCGGCGGCGGCAACGATCGCAATCGTCGCGACAACCGCAACGCTCCTGCCGCCGACGGCCCGGATTCGGACATCGTCGAAAAGCTGGTCCACATCAACCGCGTCGCCGCCACCGTCAAAGGTGGTCGCCGGTTCTCGTTCGCAGCCCTGATGGTTGTCGGCGACGGCAAGGGCCGCGTCGGTTTCGGTCACGGCAAGGCGCGCGAAGTGCCGGAAGCCATCCGCAAGGCGACCGAAGAAGCCAAGAAGACCATGATCCGCGTGCCGCTGCGCGAGAACCGCACCCTGCACCATGACGGCAACGGCCGTTGGGGCGCCGGCAAGATCATGATGCGCGCCGCTCCTCCCGGAACCGGCGTCATCGCGGGCGGTCCGATGCGCGCCGTGCTCGAAACCCTCGGCGTCCAGGACGTCGTGGGCAAGTCGACCGGTTCGTCGAACCCCTACAACATGATCCGCGCCACGTTCGAGGCGCTGAAGGTCCAGTCGTCACCGCGTCAGGTCGCCTCCAAGCGCGGCAAGAAGGTCGCTGACCTGATGGGCCGTCGCAACGACGGCGCCTCGGCTCCGGAAGCGGCGCCTGAAGCCCAGGAAGCCTGAGACCATGGCCAAGACTGAAGCCAAAGCCACCGTCACCATTCGCCAGACGGGCAGCCCGATCCGCCGCAAGTCGGATCAGCGCGCCACCCTGTCGGGCCTGGGTCTCAACCGCATGGGCCGCGAGTCCACGCTGGAAGACACCCCCTCGGTCCGCGGCATGATCGCCAAGGTCGCGCATCTGACCGAGATCGTCGAGAAGTGAAGTGAGTGGCGAGTGGTTAGTGGCGAGTGACGAGGGAAGGCGGTCGGAGTTTTCTCCAGTGCTTTCTGCTCGCCACTAAACACTCGCCACTCACCACTTCTTTGAACAGCCGAGTCCGCTGCTACAGCGGGCGCTAGCACCCGAAAGGATCAGGCACATGAAACTGAACGAAATTCGCGACAACGAAGGCGCACACAAGAAGCGCATGCGCGTCGGCCGTGGCCCGGGTTCGGGCAAGGGCAAGACCGCAGGCCGTGGCGTCAAGGGCCAGAAGTCGCGTTCGGGCGTCGCCATCGGCGGTTTCGAAGGCGGCCAGATGCCGCTTTACATGCGGATGCCCAAGCGCGGCTTCAACAATCCGGGCGCGCTGAAGCTGGCCGAGGTGAACCTGTGGCGCCTGCAGGACGCCATCGACGCCAAGAAGCTGGACATCAAGGGCGAGATCAAGGGCGACGCCCTGGTCGCGGCCGGCGTGATCCGTCGCGTCAAGGACGGCGTGCGCATTCTGGGCACCGGCGAGATCAAGTCCAAGCTGAACCTGGTCGTCTGGTCAGCCTCGGCCGGGGCGATCAAGGCCATCGAGGCCGCCGGCGGCACCGTCGTGCAGGAACGCATCGCCGCTGAAGCCAAGGCCGCCGCGCGCATCGAGAAGCGCAACGCCGCCAAGGGCAAGGCCCCGCCCGCCAAGGCTCCGCGTGGCGACGCCAACAAGATTTCGGCCCGCACGACCCGCACAGCCGCTCGCGCCGCAAAATAAGCTTGAGGGGCACCCTCGCTAAGGGGGTGCCCTTCGCCTATCTGGACGCTGGTGCCGGACTCGTGTCCGATGCGCAGCGTTCTGATCAGTCGGGGTAACGACACATGGCTTCGGCCGCCGAACAACTCGCCGCCAATATGAACATGGGCTCGTTCGCCAAGGCGACCGAGCTGCACAAACGCCTGCTGTTCACGCTGGGCGCGCTGATCGTCTATCGCATCGGTACCTATGTGCCGATCCCGGGCATAAATTCCGAAGCCTTCCTGCAGTTCTTCCAGAACCCGGACGGCCAGCGCGGCATCCTGGACATGTTCAACATGTTCTCTGGCGGCGCGGTCGAGCGGATGGCCGTCTTCGCGCTGAACGTGATGCCGTACATCTCGGCCTCGATCATCGTCACGCTGATGGGCGCGGTCTATCCGCCATGGGAGAAGCTGAAGAAGGAAGGCGGCGAGAGCGGCCGCAAGCAGCTGAACCAGTACACCCGCTACCTGACCGTGGTGCTGGCGCTGTTCCAGTCGGCGGGCATCGGCATAGGTCTGAATGCCCAGTCTGGTCTGATCGCCGAGCCGGGCCTGTTCTTCATCGTATCGACCATCACCACCCTGACCGGTGGAACCATGTTCCTGATGTGGCTGGGCGAGCAGATCACCGCGCGGGGCGTCGGCAATGGCATCTCCCTGATCATCTTCGCCGGAATCGTCGCGGTGCTGCCGGGTACGATCGCCCGCCTGTTCGGCCTGGCCTCGACCGGCCAGATGTCGGCGATCGTCCTGCTTTTCATCGCGGCCATGGCCATTAGCGTCGTGGTGTTCATCGTCTTCATGGAGCGGGCCCAGCGCCGATTGCTGATCCAGTATCCCAAGCGTCAGGAAGGCAACCGGATGGCGGGGGGTGAGCGTTCGTTCCTGCCGCTGAAGGTCAACACCGCCGGCGTGATTCCGCCGATCTTCGCCTCGTCGCTGCTCATGTTGCCGACGACCGTGGTGCAGATGACCGCGAACGCGGACCTGCCGGCTTGGCTGTCCTGGGTGCCCTTGGCGGCCGGTCAGATGCAGCACGGCCAGCCGCTGTTCACCGTTCTGTACGGCGTCCTGATCGTCTTTTTCTGCTTCTTCTATACGTCGATCACCTTCAACCCCGAGGACACGGCCGAGAACCTGCGAAAATACGGGGGCTTCCTGCCGGGCATCCGTCCGGGCAAGCGGACGGCCGAGTATCTTGATTACGTGCTGACCCGGCTGACGACTATCGGCGCGGCCTACATCACGGCCGTCTGCCTGCTGCCCGAGATCCTCGTCGCCAACATGGGGCAGGGCCTCTACTTCGGCGGCACCTCGGTGCTGATCGTGGTGTCGGTGACCATGGATACCGTCGCCCAGATCCAGTCCCAGCTGCTGGCGCACCAGTACGAGGGTCTGATCAAGAAGGCCAAGCTGCGGGGTCGTGGCCGCACCGGCGGAAGTAGCGGCAAGGGCATCACAGCCCCGGCTCGTCGCTAGGACCGGCCGGGGAGGGGCGGCGCGATGAACCTGATCCTGTTCGGGCCGCCTGCGGCCGGCAAGGGCACGCAGGCCAAACGGCTGGTCGATGCCCGCGGAATGGTTCAGCTGTCCACCGGCGACATGCTGCGCGAGGCCATCGCCTCGGGCTCAGAGCTGGGCAAGGAATGTCAGGCCATCATGTCGCGCGGCGACCTGGTGTCGGATGCCATCGTCATCGCCTTGATCGAGGCCCGGTTGAAAGAGGCCGAGGACGCCGGCGGTGCCATCTTTGACGGCTTCCCCCGCACCGTGGCCCAGGCCGAGGCGCTGGATTCCATGCTGGCCAAGCTGGGCAAGAAGATCGACCGCGTGGTCCGCCTGAAAGTCGACGACGAAGCCCTGTCGACGCGGATCGGCAGGCGTTTCGCCGAACAGGGCCGTCCCGACGACAATCCGGACAGCTTCAAGGTCCGGCTGGACGCCTACAATCGCAACACGGCGCCGCTGCTGCCCTACTATGCCGACAAGGGCCTGTTGACCGAAATCGATGGCATGGGCACGGTCGAAGCCGTCGCCACGGCGATCGAGGCCGCGCTGGACGCGTCCTGAACGCAGCCTGACGTTTTGGCGAGCACGCGCGTTCATGTCCGGACGGATATGGAAACAGCGTGACCCCAAAGCTTCCCACCCTGACCAAGGACCGGCTTCGCAAGCTGGGCATCGTCGCAAGCGTCACGCTCGCGCACCTCGGCGCGTTCGCCATGATGGGCCGGGCCGGTCAACCGTTGGACTATCCGATCCCGCCTCCGACCATCAGCGTCGAACTGTTCAGCCCCGTGCCTCCGCCGCCTCCACCACCGCCGCCCAAGCCCGCCCAGGTCGCGGGCGGAGGCGCGCCGGCGGCACCCTCGCGCGTCCACGTGACGCTCAAGCCGCCCCCGACGCCGCCGGAACTGGTCGCGCCCCGCGTTCCCGCGCCAAAGCCTGATCCCAACCTCGTCGGCGCCGCGCCCATTTCCTCGGGTGCGCCCGGACTGGGCCAGGGCGGGCAGGGGACGGGAACAGGCTCCGGGACGGGTGATGGCGACGGCCCGGGTTCGGGCGGCTCCGGCCCGCTGATCTTGCGCGGGGCCACCCAGGCCGAGATCTTCAGCGTCACCCCGCCCGCCGCGCGCTCCGCCCGCCGCTCAGGCCGAGGTTCGGTCAGCTGTGTCATCCGCGTCGATCAGTACCTGGACGACTGCCGCTTGGTCGATGAGACGCCGCCGGGGTTCGGTTTTGGCGAAGCGGCGCTAAGGGCCGCCCCGGCCTTCTTCCGCTTCCGTCCGCCGATGACGGCGTCCGGCCGCCCGATCGAGGGCCAGCGCGTCACCGTTTTCGTCCAGTTCGGCCGTCAAGGGCGCTGAGAAGCGGGCCGAAAGACTCGGGAGAGTGGGGTCCCGCTTCCGTGGTCGTCACCGGATCCCCGTCGCGCTCGCCTTTCCTCAGGAGCCTGACGGAACCGCGCGACCCTGATCACCCGTTGACGAGAACTGTATCCCCTGTATAAGGCCCGCTTCCGCGAAGGGCGTCGGCGCTCCTGGTCTGTTGACCGGA
Source organism: Brevundimonas sp. (assembly GCF_041688735.1). Taxonomy (GTDB): domain Bacteria; phylum Pseudomonadota; class Alphaproteobacteria; order Caulobacterales; family Caulobacteraceae; genus Brevundimonas. Next base: position 2,593 of record NZ_JBDNHO010000102.1, on the reverse strand, counting down.
GCGTTTGTTGCGTCCGCATACGCGTATCTGGAGAGCTTCGTGGCCCGTATCGCTGGCGTCAACATCCCGACCAACAAGCGCGTCGAAATCGCGCTGCAGTACATCCATGGCATCGGCTCGCACGCCGCCAAGGATATCACGACCAAGGTCGGCATCGAGCCGGCCCGTCGGGTGAACCAGCTGACTGACGCCGAGGTGCTGCAGATCCGCGAAACCATCGACCGCGATCACACGGTCGAGGGCGACCTGCGCCGCGAGACGTCGATGAACATCAAGCGTCTGATGGACCTGGCCTGCTACCGCGGCCTGCGTCACCGCAAGGGCCTGCCGGTCCGCGGTCAGCGCACGCACACCAACGCCCGCACCCGCAAGGGTCCCGCCAAGCCGATCGCCGGCAAGAAGAAGTAAGACATAGCCATGGCCAAGGAACCGGGTCGCGTAAAAAAGCGCGAACGCAAGAACATCACCTCGGGCGTCGCCCACGTGAATGCGTCCTTCAACAACACCATGATCACGATTACCGATGCCCAGGGCAACGCGATCTCGTGGTCGTCCGCTGGACATATGGGCTTCAAGGGTTCGCGCAAATCCACGCCCTATGCTGCCCAGATGGCCGCCGAAGACGCGGGCAAGAAGGCTCAGGAACACGGCGTCAAGACGTTGGAAGTCAACGTCTCGGGTCCGGGTTCCGGTCGTGAATCGGCCCTGCGCGCCCTGCAGTCGGTCGGCCTGACCATCACCACCATCCGCGACGTCACGCCGATGCCGCACAACGGTTGCCGTCCGCCCAAGCGCCGCCGCGTCTAGGCGAACGACGACCAATACTATTCTCCGCCAGTCCTGGCGCGCCTGACGAGGCCCCTCTTTTACAAGAGGTTTGGGACCGGCGATCTCCGTATTCGAGGGACACCCATGATCGAACGTAACTGGCAAGAACTGATCCGTCCCGAGAAGCCGCAAATCGAGGTGAGCTCCGACCCTCTGCGCAAGGCGCGGCTGGTGGCCGAACCCCTGGAGCGCGGCTTCGGCGTGACGCTGGGCAACGCGTTGCGGCGCGTGCTGCTGTCGTCGCTTCAAGGCGCGGCCGTGACGGCCATCCAGATCGATGGCGTCGTGCACGAATTCTCGTCGCTGGAAGGCGTGCGCGAGGACGTCGTCGACATCGTGCTCAACATCAAGCAACTGGCGCTGCGCATGCACGCCGAGGGCCCCAAGCGCATGACCCTGCGCGCCACGGGTCCTGGCCCGGTGACCGCCGGCCAGATCGACGTGCCCGCAGACATCGAGGTGCTGAACCCCGACCACGTGATCTGCACGCTGGACGACGGCGCCTCGGTGCGCATGGAACTGACCGTCCAGAACGGCAAGGGCTATGTCGCCTCCGAGCTGAACCGTCCGGAAGACGCTCCGATCGGCCTGATCGCCGTCGACGCCCTGTATTCGCCGGTCAAGCGCGTCGCCTATCGCGTCGAGCCGACCCGTCAGGGCCAGTCGATGGACTATGACAAGCTGATCCTCGAGGTCGAGACCAATGGCGCCGTCTCGCCGGTCGACGCGGTAGCCTATGCCTCGCGCATCCTGCAGGACCAGCTGCAGATCTTCATCACCTTCGACGAGCCCAAGAAGGCCGTGGAAGCCGCCGACGGCAAGCCTGACCTGCCGTTCAACCCGGCCCTGCTGAAGAAGGTGGACGAGCTGGAACTTTCGGTACGTTCGGCCAACTGCCTGAAGAACGACAACATCGTCTATATCGGCGACCTGATCCAGAAGACCGAGGGCGAAATGCTTCGCACCCCGAACTTCGGCCGCAAGTCGCTGAACGAGATCAAGGAAGTGCTGGCGACCATGGGCCTCAGCCTGGGCATGGACGTGCCCAACTGGCCGCCGGAAAACATCGAAGACCTGGCCAAGAAGTTCGACGACCAGATCTAGTTTCAACCCCCCGCCCAAGACTCCCTCCCAGATTTTTGGGCTGGTCGTGGAGCGGTTAGAATGAGAGAGCCCAAGGTCCGCCAGAGCGCGGAAACCGGGGTTGAGTAGGAGAGACCCCGATGCGCCACGGCGCCGCCTATCGCAAGCTCGGTCGCACGAGCGCCCACCGGACCGCCATGTTCGCCAACATGGCCGCGTCGCTGATCAAGCACGAGCAGATCACGACCACCCTTCCCAAGGCCAAGGAACTGCGTCCCTTCGTCGAGAAGCTGGTCACGCTCGCCAAGAAGGGCGATCTGCACGCGCGTCGTCAGGCCATCAGCGCTGTCCGTGACGTGCCGCAGGTCGGCAAGCTGTTCGAGACGATCGGCCCGCGCTACGCCGACCGCAACGGCGGCTATATCCGTATCATGAAGGCCGGCTATCGCCACGGCGACAACGCCGCCATGGCCGTGATCGAGTTCGTCGACCGCGACGCCGACGCCAAGGGCCTGGACTCAGGTCCGGTCTATGCCATCGAGGGCGACGACGAAGCTTAAGCTTCGGCCGTTGGGGCCACGACAAAAGGGCGGCCGGTGCGAACCGGCCGCCCTTTTTCGTTGTCTGGCTGCTCCCCCGGACCGGCCAGGGAGGGCGACCTGCTCAATGCAGCAAAGACTAG
>NZ_JBDNHO010000011.1:0-6006 GCF_041688735.1 Brevundimonas sp. | reverse complement strand
GAAGCAGTCCTTCCAGAAGGAACGGCGGCGGCAGCGGTCGGCGCTCACGCCATTGCGCGTGAAGCCGCTTCATCAGGGCCGCAGCGCTCTTGAAGGTCGCTTCGCTGATCAAAGGCTCGTGCACGCCGCGATAGAGGGTGTCGTGATGTCGGATGAGACCGATGTAGAGCGGCTGGGTCAGCAGCTTGTACAGATCAGCCCGCTGGAACGGTGTGCGAATGATCGGATGTCCATCGGGGATTTTCCCCCGATGCCGCTTGTAGATGGCGTGCGTGGCGCATTCCCTGACCAGGGTCTGAAGGTCACCGATCTCCAGGAACCGCCGGTACAGGTCTCTGACCACCGGGGCTTCAGCCGCGTTCACGACCAGTTTGCCGTCAACGATATCGAATCCGAACGGGACATTTCCCCCCATCCACATGCCTTTGGCCCGGGATGCCGCCAGCTTGTCGCGGATCCGCTCGCTGGTGATCTCGCGCTCAAACTGGGCGAAGGAAAGCAGCACATTCAACATCAGCCGCCCCATGGAGGTGGCGGTGTTGAACGCCTGGGTGACGGCGACGAACGAGGTGCCAGAGCGATCGAAATCCTCCGCCATTCGGGAGAAGTCAGACAATGAACGGGTCAGCCGGTCGATCTTGTAGACGACCACCGCGTCGACATGACCGGCGCGGATGTCGGCGAGAAGCGCCTGCAGGCCCGGCCGACGCATATCGCCGCCTGAGCATCCCCCGTCGTCGTAGCGGGTGGCGACCAACTCCCAACCTTCATGGCGTTGGCTCAGGATATAGGCCTCGCAGGCCTCCCGCTGGGCGTCGAGCGAGTTGAAGGCTTGTTCGAGCCCCTCCTCAGACGACTTGCGAGTATAGACGGCGCACCTCATGGCAATGACTGCCCCGGCCGTTCTCGCCTCTTCAGATGCTGGGCGGCAAAGAACGCGAGGCCATTCCATCGGGTTCCGGTGATGGTCCTCGCCACGGCCGAAAGCGACCGGTACCTCACCCCTTCATAGATGAAGCCTTGGGCGTTTCGGAGGACAGTATATTCCGCCCCGCGCCAGGTTCGGCGGAACACCTTCGGCGCGCAGGTTATCGAAAGCGGGGCCTGTAGGGCCTCGCTGAAACTCCTTGTCGGATCCAGTCGGTCCTGCTGGAGCCTGTAGGAGATCAGCCGCCGCAACTTCTCGAGCGAAAGGCAGGACGGCGCCTTTGTCTCCCATCGGCTCGTCCACACGGTCAGAAGCGCAGAGCGGTCAGCCTTCCCAATGCGTGCAAGGACGACATCAATGTTCGGGTGATCCAGGTTCAGCCGGTGCGAACCGGGGCAGTTTGGTGCCGGAGCCATGGCGATCGCCATCACAGGCCTCGGGGGTAGCGCTCAGCGTTGGACGGGTGCACCTCTGACCGCCTCGCCAGCACTCCGATAGCGGACGCGAGCACCGCAATGTCCCGACCCGCCGAGACCAGGTTGGTGATCCCGACCCAGCGGTCCTGACCGTCCAGCAGGACAGGCTGCGTGGCCGCGCCGCGGATCACCTGCCCCACCAGAGACCCTAAATCTCCGATCGCTCGTTCTGCCGTTTCCTCGTCAAGCAAGACCCGTCTCCTCACGTGTTCCTGAGGGTCGGACACACGCTCCGATTCCGACCGAAGTCCAGTCGGATAGCCACACACCAGTGCCGCGCTGGCATCGGTGAATAAAGATCAGGCTTTGTTCTCGGCTGGGTCGGTGAGGAGGCAAGTCTCGATCGCGTCGGCCACGCCCTGCCGATCCGCCAGACATTGGTACGCATGGCTGCGTCAGCTTCTTTGTCCCCCAAGGTCGCCGCCGACAATGTCGGCGACCTCGATCACAACCAACGGCGTTGTCGCCACGTTCAGATAGTAGCGCGTGGCCTTCTTCTCCCCAGTGCGCCGCACGGCACCTTTCGCGGCTAGCGCCGCCAGGTCGCGAGTGGCCGTTGCGGGGGGAGCACCGGTGATCTTCATGTAGTTGGCGGCGCTCATACCGCCGAGGAAGCCTTCCGGGCCCGCCTCGAAGAGGCGCAACAGCGCCTTTTCCTGTCGCGCATTGATCTGGTCGCGGACCCGTTCCAAGAGGCGGGACTTTTCGAGCACGAACTCGACCTGGCGCAAGGTGTGCTGCTGAGCTTCCAGGGTCTTGGCGGCGAACCACAGGAGCCAATCGGTGATTTCCAACTCCCGATGGGCACGCTCCAATTCGGCGTAGTAGGCCTTGCGGTGTTTGAGCAGGGTGCTCGCCATACCGGTGATGGTGGCTGAGCTGAGCCCTTGGGCGAGAACCTTCTCGCTGATGGCCCGGCCGACACGACCATTGCCGTCCTCGAACGGGTGGATGCTTTCAAACCATAGATGGGCCAAGCCGGCGCGCGTCACCGGCGCAAGCGGCGCGCTACCGTTCGGTGCGCCGCGTTCCAGCCATCGCCAGAAGCGCGCCATTTCATTGGGGACTTCCGCGGAAGGCGGCGCTTCAAAATGGACCTTCGGAGCATGAAGAGGACCGGAGACGATCTGCATGGGGTCGTCGTGTGTGCGATAGCGACCAATGTCTTTCAGGTCGGTGCGGCCATTGGTGATGAGCCGATGCCAGCGAAACAGCACCGCCTCGGCCAAGGGCGCGGCGGACTGCTCATAGAGATCGACCATCATCTCGGCGATCCCCGCCTCAGCGGGAGAAGCGCGGCGATGGTCGCTATGGAGCCCAAGATGCCTGCGGATGGACGACTGAACGCTGTCGCGGTCCAACGGCTCGCCCTCGATGGCGGAGGTATCCACGGCCTCATGGCTCATGAGTTCGATGGTGAGGCTCGCGCGCTCGTCGACGCTCAGATGCTTGGATGCGCCGACCACGACGCCCGCCCCCTCGGCGAAGAGGGCTTCCGCGCGCATGAGTTTGCGTTGATCCCAGCGAAATTCGGGCCAGGCTTGCTGTTGCCAGTTCCACATGATGATCGATACCTACTCTATTTATCGATCAGATTATACCACATTTATGATTGATAAATCACACCCGTATTCATCACGTAACGGGCAGTAGTCGGGGCAGCAACACCAGTCTCGCGCGGGGTTGCGAAGAAGCCTCCTCGACGACGGACGGCGAGCCACTTGACGACAGCCGCAATTCGCTCGAAACTTCTTCTAAAGGTGACGCCACTCACCTCGTTTCGTATTGCGACGTCGGAGACCATCGTTGCGAGGGAGTGCTCACAGGCACCCCCCAAGATGGGAAGTGTCGCCGTGGCTGATCTCGAAATTGTCTATGCTGATGTCGCTGATCTGCGGCCGGATCCGGGCAACGCCCGGATCCATCCAAAGCGGCAAATCGATCAGCTGGTCGCGTCCATCCGGTCGTTCGGCTTCGTCAACCCGATCCTCATTGACGAAGCAGGCGGGGTGATCGCCGGCCACGGGCGGCTGATCGCGGCCAGGAAGGCCGGACTGGGCAGTGTGCCCACCATCACACTGCGTGACCTCTCCGACCTGGAGAAGCGCGCGCTTCGTCTGGCTGACAACAAACTGGCGCTCGGCGCCGTCTGGGATGCAGACCTTCTGAGCGTTGAGCTTGAGGCGCTGTCCATCCCCGGGCTCGGCTTCGATATCTCGCTGACGGGGTTTTCCGCGCCGGAGATCGACATTGCTCTGTCCCGCCGACGGGGCAAGGTCGAGGATGTCCCTGCCCGGCCGCCCGACGAGGTCACGGTTTCCGAAGTCGGCGACGTCTGGATCCTGGGCGGCCACCGCATCGCCTGTGGCGACTGCCGCGACCCGGCACTGATGGGTCGTTTGATGGCCGGTGCCCAGGCCGACGCCGCCTTCCTCGACCCGCCGTACAATATTCCCATATCAGGGTTCGCCGTGGGCAGGGGACGTCACCCCGAGTTCGCGTGCGCAACGGGCGAAATGAGCCCGGCCGAATTCGTTGTGTTTCTGGAGCAAACCCTGGGGGCAGCGCGCGAGGCGACGCGTCCCGGCGGCGTCCATTTCGTCGCGATGGACTGGCGACACATGACCGAACTTCTGGACGCTGGCCGGACCGTCTACGACACCCTCCTGAACCTGTGCGTCTGGAACAAATCCAACGGCGGCATGGGCAGTCTTTACCGTTCCAAGCACGAGCTCATCTTCGTCTACCGCCATGGACCCGGGCCACACTACAACGCCGTCGAGCTTGGCCGTCATGGCCGCAATCGATGCAATGTCTGGGACTACAGTTCGGTCAACTCTCCAGGTGGGGCGCGGCGTCACGAACTGGATATGCATCCGACCGTGAAACCAACCCAGATGGTTGCGGACGCGCTGATTGACGTGACCCGGCCCGGCGATGTGGTCCTCGATGTCTTCCTCGCATCGGGCACAACCCTCGTGGCGGCCGAGCAGATCGGCCGCGCGTGCCACGGGGTGGAACTGGACCCGCGCTATGTCGACGTGGCTCTTGAACGATGGGCGCGTCTTACCTGTCGAGAACCAGTGCTTGAACGCTCCGGGCAGACCTTCGCCGAAGTCCGGCTGAACCCGATCAGCGAGCTGTTTTCATGACGTCCGACGACGATCCGGTCGGCTATGGCCGCCCGCCCAAGGCCCATCGATTCAATAAAGGTGCGAGCGGTAATCCAAAGGGCCGGCCGAGGCACGTGCACGTCGGGCCGGCCGAACACACCACGCTCAGCAAGGTGATCAGCCGGAAGATTAACATCTCCGTGGACGGCCGGACACGACGAGTTTCGATCAAGGAAGCAGTCGCTCTCCAGCTTGTCGACAAAGCGGCCAAAGGCGATTTCAAATCGATGAGGGAAGTAATGGCAGTCGCGACAATCAGCGAGGGCAGCCGCAAGCTGCCAGCTGAGTTTGACGGCGAGTTCAACGTCCTTTTGGATCGCTTGTTGAGCCTTAGCGTCCTTGAGGAAGGGCTCATTCAGGCCGGACTGCTCTACTCTGACGCGGACCAGAAGCTGTACTTCAAGCGGGATGTGTTTGAGGCAGCCACCGCTGCAAAGAAGCCACGACGTTCCTGGCCGCAAGTTCGGCTGACCACCGCTCCGATCGAAGCTGCCGGTGCCCAAGCCAATCGTGAATCCATGTTCGCAGTGTTTTCCCGAGCCATGGAACAACTTCTGCAATGTCGACGATAGCCAGCGCACCCGAGGGTGTGAGAACCGCCGGACTTCGCTACAGTTCTATTGAGCGGGGATAGTCCCGCCAATCGAGGAGTCGCCGTGAGTGATCCTGGCCTCTATCCAGTCCCCTCCGAATGGGCGCAACGCGCCAGGATGACCAAGTCGGGATACGAAGCCGCCCGCACCGCAGCGCGCGAGAGGCCCGACGCCTACTGGGGTGAACAGGCGCGCCGGCTTGACTGGATGACCCCGCCGACCTCGATCAAGGACGTGTCGTTCGACAAGACCGACTTCCGCATCCGCTGGTTCGCGGACGGCGTTCTGAACGTCGCCTGGAACTGCCTCGACCGGCACCTGGCAGAGCGCGGCGACCAGACCGCCATCCTCTGGGAAGGCGATGAACCGACCCGGTCGGGCGGTCTGACCTATCGCGAGCTTCACGCCGAAGTCTGCCGTATGGCCAATGTGCTCAAGGGCCTCGGCGTGGTGAAGGGCGACCGCGTCACCCTCTATATGCCGATGATACCGGCCGCCGCCGTTGCCATGCTCGCGTGCGCCCGCATCGGCGCGGTTCACTCCGTCGTCTTCGGCGGCTTCTCGCCAGACAGCCTGGCCGGGCGGATCGAGGACTGCGGCTCAAAGGTCATCATCACCGCTGACGAAGGCCTGCGTGGCGGCAAGCGCGTGCCGTTAAAAGCCAACGTGGATGCGGCGTGTGAGAAGGTCGCCGTCGACCACGTCCTGATCGTCTCGCACACCAACGCTGACATCCCGATCATCGAAGGCCGCGACGTCCGCTACGGCGAGGCCAAACACGGCGTCTCCGACGACTGTCCCTGCGAGCCGATGAACGCCGAGGACCCGCTGTTCAT
>NZ_JBDNHO010000101.1:0-68184 GCF_041688735.1 Brevundimonas sp. | reverse complement strand
GATCGAGAACATGTTCGGCAGGCTCAAGGACTGGCGACGCATCCATACCCGCTACGACCGATGCGCACACACCTTCATGTCTGCCATCACTATCGCCGCCACGGTGATCTTCTGGCTATGATCAATGAGTCCTGAGCCTAAGGAATAATAACAATATTCCTCCGGGCCACGAATCCCGGGGTCGGACGTTCGGATCGCTCAGGGCGCGCCATTTTTCAAGAACTTAGCCGGTTTTGGGGTCCTTGATTGGGCCGTACACATCCCTTGCACAGTTTGAGGTCACTCAGGAGTGAGGCTCGGCCATGGTAAGCGGTGGTGCGATCAAGCACTCCCTAATGGGCGGAAAACTCCATGTTTACCGCCGCGAGAACAGCGGCCAGTGGCAGTGCTCAACCTACCTCGCGGGTAAGAACCACCGCGTCGCCACCAAGTCCGCAAGTCTGGCGCACGCCATACAGTTCGCCGAGGACTGTTACCTGACGCTTCGAGGGGTCCTGTCAGGGTAACTTCGCCAGGTCGAAGAGGCCCCTACCCTGCCTTCGTTCAGGCTGCCGAGACCGCCCACGCGGTCGCCGCGTCGGCGCGGAAACGTCGAAGGGTGGGTTTGCTGATCAGATTGTGTTTGATATTTCAGGCTATGGATCGGCGTCCAGAGCGGGACATCGCCCAAGCCAAAGTGACCATTCAACACAGGGTCGCTCAATCAGTCTGAGGGTCTTTCAGGCGGTCCAAGCCAACGTCTGGTTTGCTGGCCCCGGCGCTCAATAGGTTTGTTCTGGTGCGTCCGCCCGCCGCGGCATGGAATCTGAGGGGCAGAAGGACGGCGCGCGTATCCCTGCCAAGTCCCTCTGACAGACTGAGGCTGATGCTTAATTTGATCGACACCCGCGTAACGAGACTGCGATTGCCTCCGGCCGTCAGGCCTGTGGTCGCCCTCGCACTGATGGCGACCCTTGCCGCCTGCGCCACCGTTGACCCCAGCCAGGACACGGCCGAGATCAACCGGATGCTGACCGATCGCGGCGCGCCCGCGCTGGGCTGGGAAACCAACGGCACCGTCAATGACGAGGTAACCGTACAGGCCTGGCTGGACGAGCCGATGACCCCGGATCGCGCCGTAGCGATGGCCATGCTGCGCAGCCCCCGGCTTCAGGAGCAGTATGGCGAACTGGGACTGGCCCGGGCTGATATTCTGGAAGCGGTGCAGATCGCCAATCCACGCCTCAGTGCGTCGCGGATGTCTGTGGAGGACGGCCCCGGGACGCAGATCGCCTACGGTCTGGCCATGCCGTTGGTCGATCTGTTGATCCTGCCGTCAAGGGTGCGGCTGGCTCGGGCCGAGCATGAGCGGGCGCGTTATCAGATCGCCTCGGCGGTGATGGACGTCAGTCTGGAGGTCGAGGCCGCCTGGTACGCCCACGTCGCCGCCCGGCAGGTTGCGGAGATGCGCGCCGCCGTCGCCGAAGGTCTCGATGCATCGGCCGATCTGGCGCAGCGCTATTTCAATGCGGGCAACATCTCCGAACTTCAGTTGAGCCGGGAACAGGCCGCAGCCAGCGAGGCGCGGATCGACGCGGCGCGCGCTGCGGTGGAGGCCCGCATGGCGCGGCTGGAACTGACCACATTGATCGGACTGACGGGGCCGGAGGCCGAGTGGCAGGCGACGACCGTATTGCCGCTGCCGGTCGCGATCGAGGACGATCCGGCGGAACTGCGGCGTATGGCGGCCGAGAGTAGCCTGACGCTGTTGGCCGCGCGGCGCGAAGCCGAGATCAGCGCGAGCGCCGCCGGGGTCACGAGCGCCTTCCGCCTGCTGGGGGATACCGGCATCGGCTATGAGCGCGAGGAGGAAAGCGACGGCTCGCGGATCAGCGGGCCGACGCTGGACCTCGAACTGCCAATCTTCAATCAAGGCCAGGCGCGGGTGGCGCGAGCGCAGGCCCAGCTTCGTGTGGCGCGGGCGCGCCTGGCGCGGATCGAGCTGAGTTCGGCCAATGCGGTGGAGGCGGGCGCGGAGCGGGTCCGGGTCACGAGCGAGATCGTGCGCATCCACCGTGAGGCCCTGGTACCCCAGCGCGAGACCGTCGTGGCGCGCAGCCAGGAACAGCAGAACTATATGCTGATCGGCGTCTTCGACCTGATCCGGGCCAAGACCGAGGAGTATGACGCCTACCAGAGCTATCTGGAGGCCGTGCGCGACTACTGGCTGGCGCGGGTCGATCTGATGCGGGTGGTGGGCGCGCGTCTGCCCAGCGAGCGACAGAAAACTGAAGCGAGCCCGAGCGTGTCGGAAATCCTGTCGCCGCCGGCTGGGGCGGCGTTGCAGGGTATGGACCATTTACAGCATGGCGCTTCGGCCCCTGCCCCGGATGCGCCTGCCACCCCCGATCACAGTAATCACGGAGGCCGCTTGTGAGCGTGAGCCGCAGAGACATCATGCTGGCGACTGGCACCGTGGCCCTGGCTTCGGCTGCTGGTCCGGTCAGTCGCGCCGTGGCCCAGGACCATTCCGGCCATGCCATGCCGATGCCCGCCCAGACGGCGGCGGCTCAGGCTCCCGCGCCCGTTGCCACAAGCCGCGCGTCGCCAGCTGCGCGCGACGGCCGCTACACGCCGGTGCGGACGCTGAACGGCTGGACGCTACCTTACCGGATGAACGGCGGCGTCAAGGAGTTCCACCTGATCGCCGAGGAGGTCCAGCACGAGTTCGGTCCGGGTTCGACCGCGACCTGCTGGGGCTACAACGGCTCGACGCCCGGCCCGACGATCGAGGCGGTCGAGGGTGACCGGGTCCGCATCTTCGTCACCAATGCGCTGGGTGAACACACCACGGTCCACTGGCACGGCCTGATCCTGCCCTCGGGCATGGACGGGGTCGGCGGCGTCAGCCAGCCGCACATCCAGCCGGGCGAGACCTATGCCTATGAGTTCACCCTGGTTCAGCACGGCAGCCATATGTATCATCCGCACGCCGACGAGATGACCCAGATCGCCTATGGGCTGATGGGGCTGTTCATCATCCACCCGCGCCAGCGTGAGGCCATCGACCGGGACTTCGCCTTCCTGTTACATAACTGGGCGCTGCATCCGGGGACGTGGCGGCCCGATCCGGCGGTGATGACCGAGTTCGACCTGTGGACCTTCAACTCCAAGGTCTTTCCGGCGATCGAACCTCTGGTGGCCCGGACCGGCGACCGGGTTCGCATCCGCGTCGGAAACCTGTCGATGTGGAATCACCCGATACACCTGCATGGCGTCCAGTTCGACGTCACCGGCTCGGACGGCGGGCGCGCGCCCCGCGCCCAATGGCGCAAGGAAGCCACCGAGATCGTCGGCGTCGGCCAGATGCGCGACATCGAGTTCGACGCCGTGCCCGGCGACTGGGCGCTGCACTGTCACATGGCCCACCACACGATGAACGCCATGGGCCACGACATTCCCAACCCGACGGGCGTCGATCAGACCGGTGTCGAGGCCCGGATCCGCCGGATGCTGCCCGGCTATATGCCCATGGGTCGCGAAGGGATGGCCGAGCATCAGGAACACACCGACGGGGGTCACCGGGGTCCCGCTAACACCCTGCCAATGATGATGGGGCGTGGGCCGTTCGGGAACATCGAGATGGGCGGAATGTTCACCCTGGTGAAGGTCCGCGACGACATCCGTGCGGGCGACTACGGCGATCCGGGCTGGTACGATAACCCGCCCGGCACCGTCGCCGGCCGCGTCAGCACCGACCGCAATTTCGGCTCGCCGCCCAGACGTCCAGCCTGATCCAGACTTTCGGGGGCCTACCTTCTCAAGGAGACGACCATGACCAAGACCATCACCTTCGCCACCATCGGCCTGATCGCTGCTTTCGCCGCCGGTTCGGCCAGCGCCCAGACCGCTCCGGCGGCCGACCCGCACGCCGGACACGCCATGCCGGCCCAGGTCCCGCAGACTGCCCCGGCCGCTGATCCTCACGCAGGCCATTCGATGCCTGCGGGTGCGCACGCAGGCCACGACATGTCTGCCAAGGTCCAGGGTTCGATGTCGGTTCCCGCCCCGACCGGGACCGCGCTGAAGGCGTCCACCCCCGCCGCCGGGGCTATGCTGAACGCCTCTCCGACCGAGATTTCCGTGACGCTGCCGCACGCCATGACGGTGCAGTCGGTCGTCTTGACCAACGCTGCCGGGCAACGAATCCCGCTGTCGGCCACCTTGTCCGCTGCGCCGGTCGAGACCGTGACCTCGCCGGTCCCGGCCCTTCCAGCCGGAACCTATACGGTCGCCTGGACCGCCGCCGGTACCGACCACATCATGACCGGCACGTTCGGCTTCATGGTCCACTGAACGTCGCCAAGCTGTGTGGAGAAGCGGCGCCGCCTCGGACACTGCATGCCTGCGAGCCGCCGCTCATGGCCCGGTTCGCCCGACCGAAGCGGTCAGGTACCTTGACGGCGCCATGCCGTGCTCCACGGTTACACACGCTCCCCGGCTTTGACGCTGCCCGTTGAGACTGTTCTGAACGACGTCCGGTTCCGTCAGGACACGCAGGTCTTCGCGTCTTTCGACCCAGCGGCGCGCGATCAATTCGGCGACCAACGCTGGCCGTTCGCCAGATGCGAAACGGAGCGCGATAGGCCGGGGTCAGGCCGAACTCCTGCTGGTCATTCGTGGTCAGGGGATGCGGCTGCGGTTGAAAGGCGACGCCGCTGTTCCATCACCCACGCTCCATCTCCGAAGAAAAGTTGGCGTGTTGCGTTCACCGGTTGAGGCCAGCATCCATTGCGGGCACTCTGCACCCGTCGGCTTCCATATCTTTGAGAAACACCCATCGCCCCGTCGAAGACGATAGCTGAACCTGTTATGGTTTGCTTTCTGTTTACTGCATCCCCTTAATAAGTGTTAATGGTAGATCGTCCATAGTTTGGGCATGGCCAATTCATTACCACGAGCAGGCTTCCTTCGCCGAATGGCGCTCAATACCAGTGGTAACATCGCCCTGCTGTTCGCCTTTTCTATGCCTCTTGTCGTGGGCGCTGGCGGGTTCGGGGTTGAAACGACTTATTTATACTACAAGCGCAGCCAGCTTCAGGCCGCCGCCGATGCCGCCGCCCATGCCGGAGCAACAGAACTGCGCAGTTCCGGGCGAGCAACGGAGGTTGAGCCCGTAGCCCGGACGGTCGCCGTCGATAACGGTTTTAATGCACCGGAAGGACAGGTCGAGGTCAATGCGCCGCCTTCGTCCGGCGCTTATCGGACCCGGGATGCGGTCGAGGTGATATTGACCGAAAGGCAACAGCGCTTTTTCACAGCCTTCTTCTCTTCAGAGCCGATATTTTTCCGTGCACGAGCGGTCGCGGAGTTTCGCACGGCCGCCAACGCCTGTGTTCTGGCCCTTAAAAGGACATCAGGACGTTCGGCCCAGTTTGCCGGAAACTCAGTGGCCAGATTCAACGGTTGCGTCGTTATGTCGAACTCCACAGCGACGGACGCCGTCAACGTCCAAGGATCCGCGAGCCTCAGGGCCAACTGCGTTATCAGCGCCGGCGGCATGCAGGGTCTGTCCAGGGCGACGCTGACTGAATGTGCCTCACCAATTCTGGAGGCGGCACCGGTCGCCGACCCTTATGCAGATCTCGTGGCTCCCGCCACGAACGGTGCCTGCCGTAGTTCTTCGGGTGCCTCTTTGCTGCCAGGCCGCTATTGCGGGGGACTGCGCCTGTCCGGCAATGTCACCCTGCAGCCCGGGGTTTATGTAATTTCCGGGGGTGATTTCAGGGTAAACGCCAACGCCCATATTTCCGGGACTGGCGTTACAATCTTTCTGGACAGCGGCGTTCAGGTCAGCATGAACGGGAACGCCGCCGTCCAGCTGACAGCGCCCACAACGGGACCCTACGCCGGCGTTCTGTTTTTTGGCGATAGATCGACCACGGGGACCTCAAGTTTCAATGGCACCGCAGACTCGCGCATGACCGGCGCAGTATACATGGCGACACGGTCCGTCAGTTATCTGGGCAATTTTTCCGGGCTGAACGGATGCACCCAGATCGTCGCCGACACTGTATCGTGGTCTGGCAATACATCGGTCAGCGTGGACTGCGCGGCCGCTGGGATCAGGACCCTGCCGGTTCTCCAGGTCGTGCAGTTGGTGGAATGATGCGACGACTTTCTCACATCTGGACAGACGTTACGGGCGTTGCGACGACTGAGCTCGCGCTTGTCGTCCCCGGCCTTGCCTTGATGGCGCTCTTGTCACACGATGTTTGGCAGAACGGCCGGGCGACCCAGAAGGCGGCCGCCGCAGTGGATATTGCGGTCGAGTATTATTTCAATGGCGGGACAAGCGATTCCCGCGCCAGCCAGGCGGCCTTGGATGGCTGGTCGGAGCGATCGCCGGATTCGACGGTTGTAATCTCCCGGAAACTCGGTTGCGGCGGGACCACGACACTTGCTGCAAGCTGTCCGAACGGTTCCGCTGCTGCAACCTATGTGACGATTGTCACCCGGGGTTCAACGCAGGGCATGCTGTATAGCCCCACTATCCAATTTGTGAGAAGCGTCCGTGTCCGCTGAATCAGGAAGATCCTTCCTGAAGGATAACGACGGGGCCGGCGCGCTGGAATTTGCCATCTGTGCGCCAATACTCCTGGCCTTGATCTTCGGTGTCTTTGCTCTGGCCTGGGCGCAGCATTCGCAATCTAGCGTGCGGTTCAGCGTGGAGCAGGCCTCGCGCAGCCTGTCTCTCAATCCCGCGCTGACGGAAACCCAAATCGACAGCCTGATCCGCAACAACGTTCCCGAGATCCAGCCCGAACATCTTGACATCGATTTACAGATTACGGCCGAAGGGCCCACTGGAAAATTGGGAACGATAACAGCGACCCTACGTCAGGAATTATCAATCCCGAACGCCTTCACAGTGCCCTTGTCCAGCACTGTCCGGCTGAAGACGGCGCTGCGACCGCTTTGAAGTGTCTGGTCTGTGGATCGGCATCCAAAGCGGAACCCTGCCAACTTTGGTCAAGTCACTGCTCCAGTGATTCCAGAGCGCGATCTATGGTCTGAACGGCACCGCTCGGGACCTCACACCAGACGGTCTTTCTTCAATCGCGCCCGTCGCTTACCACCATGACGATGGGGGTCCCGCCTTGGGCTCTGACGCAGTTTTGGTGACGGGATCATGGTGTTGAGCCGATCAGCCTGGCCTGTAGATGATCGAGCTTTCTGCGGCCGTACATCTGGCGTTTGGCGAGCTTGAGCTTGGTGATCTGACCCTCGGTCTGGCCGTTGGACCAACCAGCGGTGATCGCCGCGCGGACGGCGTTGATGTCGCGGTCTATGCCGTTGGCGAAGGCCGCCAACCAGGCTGGCGCGACCACGCTCGATCCAGGCGCACAGGTCGCCCTCACCCTGGGCATCGACTGGTCGGGCCCGTGCTCCGGATGTGGATGGTGGTGCGATCACCGTCGGGCCAGGCACCGGTCAGGACGAAGCCCGCCGGGATGACGCTGGACGAATAAAGGGCTTTGCCATGACGTTGATCCGGACGTGAACCCCGCGCCAGTCAGCCAGCCAACTTCATCAAAACTGCGTTCCAACCCCTGGACGCCGATCCACAGCTTGCGGGGTGCCCGGCAAGCGGCTTGCCGGGCACGACCGCCTTATCTAGTCTGAATCCGCAAACAGGGGGCGGGCCAGATGACGATGCGGAGGGGGCTTTTGGCGGGTGTTGCGGCGCTGGCGTTGGGCACGAGCGGCGCGGCCTGGGGCCAGACACCGCCCAATCCGACCGGACCTGTCATCGCCCCCACCGCGACCGGCGGTCTCAGTCCGGACCAGTTGGCGATGATGGAGCGCGTCTCCGACCCGCGCCTGTCGCCCGACGGCCGACGCATCCTCTATACTGTGCGGACGACCGACTGGGCCGGCAACAGGGCTGTCGGCGCGGCCTGGGTGATTGATGCCGACGGAACGCCACGCCGTCTCGCGGCCTCGGACGGCGGCCTCTCCAGCGCGCGCTGGTCACCGGATGGACAGGCGATCTATTTCCTGTCCTCTCGCGGCGGCTCCAGCCAGGTCTGGCGCATGGACCGCGAAGGTCAGGCGGCGGTGCAGGTCACAACCCTGCCGGTGGACGTCACCGCCTTCCGTATGACGCCGGACGGACGGGCGCTGGTCGCGGCCCTGCCGGTGTTTGCGGACTGCGCGGACCTAGCCTGCACCCGCGACCGTCTGAAGGCGCAAGAAGCGGCAGTCTCGACCGTGCGAGCTTACGACCGGCTGCCGTTGCGACCATGGGACAACTGGAACGACGGGCGACGCAGCCATCTGTTCGTGCTCCCGCTGAACGCCTCAGGCCTGGCCGCGGGCGAGGCGCGCGACCTGATGGCCGGGGTGGACGGGGACACGCCGGCGCGTCCGCTGGGCGACGACAGCGAGTTCGTCATCGCGCCGGACGGACGCCGGGTGGTGTTTTCAACCCAGATGCAGGGCCGCACTGAGGCCTTCACCAACAATCTCGACCTCTACAGTGTCGCAATGGAAGGCGGCGCGCCGGTCAATCTGACCGCGTCCAATCCGGCACCGGACACCAGTGCGGTGTTCTCGCCCGACGGCCGCCGTCTCGCCTGGCTGGCGGGTCGGCGCGAGAATGTTTATGGCGACCAGGCCGTCGTCATGGTCGGTAATGTCGATGGCTCGGACGCGCGGGCGCTAACGCCCGACTGGGATCGAGGCCCCGGAGCGCTGCGCTGGCGTTCGGACGGGCGGGCGCTCTACGCCGTGGCCGCTGAAAACGGCCAGCAGAAACTGTTCGAGATCGACGCGCGCAGCGGCGCCGTCCGGGCCGTGACAGATGAGGGCACGGTCGCAGCCTTCGACGAGGTCGACGGGCGGCTGGTGTTGTCACAGGAAGGCTTCGGCAGTCCGGCCCAGATCGTCGAGGTCGTTGAAGGCGTCGACCGGCCCCTGACCCGCCACAATGCCGAGGCCCTGGTGGGGACCGACCTGCCGGAGGGCGAGAGTTTCACCTTCGCCGGCTGGAACGGCGAGGCGGTGCAGGGCTGGGTGTTCAAACCGGCGGGCTATGTCGAGGGGCAGCGCTATCCGGCCGTCCATCTGATCCATGGCGGACCCAAATCACCCTTCACCGACGGCTGGAGTTATCGCTGGAATCCGCAAATCTACACCGGCGCAGGCTTTGCGGTGGTGATGATCAATTTCCATGGATCGCCGGGCTTCGGCCAAGCGTTCACCGATTCCATCACCAACCACTGGGGCGACCGGCCGCTTGAGGATCTGCAGAAGGGCTGGGAGTCGGCTCTGGCGTCCAATGCTTTCATCGACGGGGACCGCGCCTGCGCTCTCGGTGCCTCCTATGGCGGCTATATGGTCAATCTGATCGCCGGCAAATGGAACGGCCCGTGGCGCTGTCTGGTCAACCACGCGGGGATCTTTGACGTCGGCCAACTGATGAACGCCATGGATCTGGCCACCTTCAGCGCCGAGTTCGGCGGCCCGTCATGGGAGCGCGCCGACCTGTACCGCGAATTCAGCCCCAACACTTGGGTGGCTGACTGGTCAAAGCCCATGCTGGTCCTGCACGGCTCGCGCGACTTCCGGGTGCCGATCGAACAGGGGCTGGGGACCTTCTCGGCCCTGCAGAGGCAAGGGATCGAAAGCCGGTTCGTCCATGTGCCGGACGAGAACCACTGGGTGCTCAAGCCACGCAACTGGGTCGACTGGCAGCGGGAAATACTCGACTGGACGGCGGACCATACCGGACCCGCCGCCGCGCCCTGACCCGCTTCCGCCCGCCGTCGCGCGGTGCTACGCTAGCTACCTGATCCGCGTCTTCGTCGATAGGAAACCGTCCATGCGTCACCGTTTCCTGCTATCGGGCGTCTGCGCGGGCCTGTCAGGGTTGTGAATCGGCGTCCAAAACGGGCTCTGACGCAGTTTTGGTGACGGGATCATGGTGTCGAGCCGATCAGCCTGGCCTGTAGGTGATCGAGCTTTCTGCGGCCGTACATCTGGCGTTTGACGAGCTTGAGCTTGGTGATCTGACCCTCGGCTTGGCCGTTGGACCAACCAGCGGTGATCGCCGCGCGGACGGCGTTGATGTCGCGGTCTATGCCGTTGGCGAAGGCCGCCAGCCTGGCTGGCGCGACCACGCTCGATCCAGGCGCACAGGTCGCCCTCACCCTGGGCATCGACTGGTCGAGCCCGTGCTCCGGATGGGGATGGTGGTGCGATCACCGTCGGGCCAGGCACCGGTCAGGACGAAGCCCGCCGGGATGACGCTGGACGAATATAGGGCTTTTGCCATGACGCTGATCCAGACGTGAACCCCGCGCCAGTCAGCCAGCCAACTTCATCAAAACTGAGTCAGAGCCCGTTCTGGACGGCGATTCACACTCTGGCCGCCTCGCGTCAGCCCACCATCGCCTTGGCCGCCCCGACCGCGACCGTTGCGGCCGAATAGGGCTTCTTGACCACCGCGCAGGCGCGATGCTCCGGCGGCAATTTGATCTCATCGCCATAACCGGTTGCGAACGCATAGGGGATGCCGATTTGCCGAAGGCGGTCGGCGATCGGGAAGCTCATCTCGCTGCCCAGGTTCACGTCGAGCAGGGCAAAGGTCGGTGTCTCGGCGTCGAGCAGCCGCATCGCCTCCTGAACGTCGCTGGCCGTCAGAACCCGTTCGGCGCCCAGCGACAGCAGCATCTCCTCCGCGTCCATGGCGATGATCATGCTGTCTTCTACCAGCAGGACGCAGCCCGAAAGACGGAACTGGTCGGCAGGTGTGGGCGCGGTTGCCGGAGCCTGGGCCACGTCGCCGTCGTGATTGACGAATTTCGACGGGACGACGAAGCGCGCCTCAACCCCATGCAGTGGGTAGTGGATGCTCGCCTCACCGCGCAGATCATGAGGAACCGAGCGCTCGATGATCGTCGTTCCGAAGCCGCGCCGGGTTGGAGCCTGAACGGGCGGCCCGCCCATCTCGCGCCAGCGGATAACCAGATCATCGTTCTCGACCGTCCATTCGACGACGACCCGTCCCGATCGATCACTCAGCGCACCATATTTCGCCGCATTGGTCACCATCTCATGGAGCACCAGAGCCATGGTGGCGAACGCCTGGGGTTCCAGCAGCACGCGGGGGCCGTCGACATGAACCCGGGGGGTGCCGCCGCTCAGATAGGCCGCCGCCTCGTTGGCGATGAGGCCTTGCAAGGGTCGGGGGCCCCAGTTGCTTTCCGTGATCTGGTCATGGGCGCGCGCCAGCGCCTGGACCCGTCCGCCGATCGTGGCGGCGAAGCTTTCGATGTCGGTCGCGCCGCCCTTGCTCTGGGATATGAGGCCCCGGATCAGGCCCAGGATGTTACGAACCCGGTGGTCAAGCTCGGCAATCAGCAGGTCCTGACGCTCCGACGCGCGTTCGCGCTCCTGTTCCGCCATGCCGGTGAGGCGCAGAACCACCTCCAGTACCGTGACGCGGAGCGCGTCGGCCGCTCTCAGTTCAGGCTCGGTCCACGGAGCGCTTTGACCCCGGATGATCTCGCGCCAGGCCTCGAAGCTCTTGCGCGGCGTAAGCCTGATCCCGTTGGGCCCGACCTCCACCCGCTTTGCCGGGTCGCCCGCCCAGGTGATCGACTGGGCGATCTCGCGGCGGAAAAAGATCAGATAGTCCCGGGGCGTTCGCGACACCGGGATCGCCAGCATGCCGGCCGCGCGTTCGGCATAGTCGCGCGCGGGCGGATGGACCTTGCCGAGGTCGTTGACGGCCAGCACCTGACTGGCGGCGCTCTGGTCCAGGAACCGGGTCAGAGCGGCCATATGCTCAAGCGTCGGCGTGGACCCGGTCAGAACCGTCTCGTCGCCGACCCGTATAGCCATCCCGTCGCAGGGCACGATCTCGCTGATCCGGTCCGCCATCGCCGCCAGGTTGGCGGTGGTCGAGCCATTCTCGGCGATAGCGGACATGAGCCCGTCATGGAGGCGGCGGGTGCGCTGCTCATAGTCGGAGACCGCCTCGCGTTCGCGCGTTTCGATCAGCAGGGACAGAACCTGTGCGAACAGCTCCGCCGCCGTCCGCCGCTCATAGCTGACCTGCCGCACCGTCTTGTGATGGCACGAGATGAGACCCCATAGCCGCCCGCCGCGCA
The DNA here is from genome assembly GCF_041688735.1 of Brevundimonas sp. GTDB lineage: Bacteria > Pseudomonadota > Alphaproteobacteria > Caulobacterales > Caulobacteraceae > Brevundimonas. Next base: position 56,026 of record NZ_JBDNHO010000101.1, on the reverse strand, counting down.
GCAGCGAAACGGTCAGGGTGGCCTGAACGCCCATGTTCTTGAGATATTCAACATGCATGGCCGAATGGGCCCGTAACGTGCTCATCGACAGGTCGAGCGGCGCCCCCGTCGGGCCGAGTTGCGGCACGATGGCGGCGGGGATGGCTTCGATGTCGGCGACGACGCGGACGACATTGCGCTCCAGCAGCGCACGCGCCTGCCGGGGGATGTCGGACGCTGGATAACGCAGCCCCAGGAAGGGTTCGAGGCCGGCGCGCACCCGCTCGGCGACGACCTCGCCCGTGTCGTCGGGATGGAATCGATAGATCATCACCCGGTCATGGCCGGTCAGAGCCCTGACCTGCCGGGCGGCCTCCCGCAAAAGCGCTCCGAGGTCGGTCAGTCGGTTGAGCCGGCCCAACATGGATTGAACCACAGCCGACGGATTGAAATCGCCCTCGGGTTCGCTCGGCTCGGCCTCGATGACGACCTCGCCTTTCGACATGTGCACGGCCAGATCGAACCTTCCGCCGCCATCGACCAGCTGCACCCCGAACGCGCGCTCGACGGCGTCCTCGCCCCGAAGGATCGCGAGGCGATTGCGCAGCGTATGGGCCGCTTCGACCGCGAGGACGTCTCGCAGTGACGTCCCGAGAAGCTTATCGACGCCTCGGCCGAGGACGTCGGACGCGTTCGCCGAAACGCGCGAGATCAGCCAGTCGGTCGAGATGGCGATCAGCAAGCCCGTCGGCTGGATCGCGCTGATCAGATGGATCGGTTCACGATCGCAGTTGGTCAGATCGACGGGTTCGGTCATGGGGTCGTTGGAGATATCGGGGGCGGTCATACCCCGACCTCTGGCGTGTGCGCCAAACGCGCATATACGGCGAAGGTCGCGCGCGCGCCTGAAAAGAGTGCGAGCTCATCTTCTGATCCGGCCGCGCCGCGCAAATCGACTTGATCCAGCAAGCGCGCCCAAGGCTTGGCCAGTCTGAAATCGAAGTATCCGGTCGGCAATCCAGGGCCGACGCGCTTGCGCAGGATTTTCGAGCCGAGGCGCGAGCCGCGCACCACATAGGCGAGGCCCAGGCCGTCGATCGGGCCCGGCACCGGATCGATCTCGCCGGACGGCTCCATGCCGAGGGCGGCAAGATCGGCGGCGAGCGCATCGCCCATGCCCGCGAAGTCGGCTTCGTCCACACTGCGCCAGTGCGGTCTCAGCGTGTTCAGCGCCGCAAGATTCAGGTCAAGAAAAGCCGCGTACCCCGTGGGTTGGCCGAGATCGAATCTGGAAAGCAACCGATCGACGCCTCGGTGGTCAATCCGTGTTGCGAGCTTCAGGCGCAGATGGACCGACGCGGGCTGAAGGGCGCTTTGGGCGGACCCGGGCCGACCTCCCGGTTGAGGGGATTGCCCATGTGACCATGCCTGCCGAGGTGCTTCCATGGCGGCTCCCGAGCTCGATAGCGCGCCGTATCCAGCGAATTCTAACGTCTCGTTCAATATGGCAAGCCAGGGAAAGAGACAAGCGGTTGAGGTTCTCCTGGGCTGTCGCAACCGTTCCGTCCCCCCTCGAAACCCTGCTGGCTGATCCCGACGGCCTGCGCCTGATCCCGACCGCGAGAAGATCGAGTGGTTCGGCCTGTCCGAGCGTGAGGCGCACGACTCCATCGCCGCCGTCACGGGCGGCCATCACGGCGTAAGACTGCAAGTCCCTGCCGCGCCTCGAATTCGCCTCGACGGCCTGCCCCTGGCGGGGTCCGGATCCGCGCAAGAGACGCCATGACCGACTCACTCCCCTGACCGAATGCCGCGGCCGCTTAACGCGGTGCCCGTTTGGCTAATATCCGCTGCAACGTCCGCCGGTGCATGCCCAGACGCCGCGCCGTCTCCGAAACGTTGTGGTCGCACAGCTCATAGACGCGCTGGATGTGTTCCCACCGCACCCGGTCCGCGCTCATCGGATTGTCGGGCGGTTCGGGGGCCTCGCCGGTGGCCATCAAGGCCTTGACCACGTCGTCGGCGTCGGCGGGCTTCTGCAGATAATCGACCGCGCCCGCCTTGACCGCCGCGACGGCGGTGGCGATGGCACCGTAGCCGGTCAGCATGACGATGCGGGCGTCCTCGCGCCGGTCGCGGATGGATTCGACCACCTTCAACCCGTTGCCGTCCTCTAGCCGCATGTCCAGCACGGCGAAGGCGGGGACATTGGCGCGCAACGCCTCCGATGCCTCCGCGATGGACGCTGCCGTGGTCACCACGAAGCCGCGGCTCTCGAGCGCGCGGCCCAACCGGGTCCGCAAGGCGTTGTCGTCGTCCAGCAACAACAGGGTTTTGTCGTCAAGGGCGGCGATTCGGGCTTCGGCATCAGGCATTTAGGGGTCTCCTGCGAGGTCAAGTCGTTAACGATACGCCAGCAGTAAAGGTTCAGATGAAGGGTGCGACACTAAGGCGGGACCTCAAGCGCGGGGCGGGACCAACGCACCGCGACCCTTGCCCCCTTCGGCTGGCCGCGCCCGCCCTCGCCCGGCCCCACGGCCACCTTGCCCCCCGTGCGCTCCAGCAGGGTGCGGGCGATGAAGAAACCCAGCCCCATGCCGCCCTGACTGGGCGCGATGACTTCGGGCGCGGGCGCGGTTTTCTTGCTCTTGCGGCCGGGCCTCGCCGCCAGGGCGATCTGGGCGGCCAGCGCCCGGCGCGCCTTGCCCTGCGGCCGGCTGGTCACATAGGGCTCGCCCAGACGGGGCAGGATGTCGGCGGGGAAGCCGGGGCCGTCGTCGACCACCTCGATCTCGATGAAACCCGCGTCGACCAGTGCCTGTACCCGGACCCGCGTGTTGGCGAAGTCCGCCGCGTTCTCGACCAGGGTCGACAGGCCGTGAATGACCTCGGGCAGGCGCCGCACGCGCGGCGCGGGCTCGCCCGAAGCGGTGCGGACGGCCACCTCGAATTCCAGATCGAAGCCCCGGTGCGGCTCAACCACCTCTTCCAGCAGGGCCTTCAATCCCACCTCGGCGAAGGCGGCGTCGCCTTCCTCGGGCTGCTGCGACAGGCGTTTCAGGATTTCGCGGCAGCGTTCGGCCTGTTGCAGGATCAGGGCCGCGTCCTCGGCCGCCGCCCCCTCCTTGGTCGAGGCCCGCAGCAGCTCTCTGGCCACCACCTGGATGGTCGCCAGCGGCGTGCCCAGCTCATGCGCCGCCGCCGCCGCCAACCCGCCCAGCGCGGCCAGCCGCTGCTCGCGTTGAAGCACGTCCTGGGTGGTGGCCAGCGCCAGTTCCAGCTTCTCCGCGTCGGCCGCCACCCGCCAGACGTAGGCGGCCGTGAAGACCACGCCGGTGACCAGGGCCAGCGCGACCCCGAAACGATACAGGATCGGCAGCTCCAGCTCCGTGCCCTCCTGCCACGGCAGGGGCATGGCCCAGTAGAAAAGGCCGATGGTGGCGATCAGCACCAGCAGGCCGGTCAGGACGGCCAGTCGCCCGGGCAGGGAAGCCGCCGCCACCGTCACCGGCGCGACAAGCAGCAGGCAGAAGGGGTTCTGCAGCCCGCCCGTCAACGCCAGCAGAGCCGTCAGTTGCAGGATGTCGAAACCGAGGTGCGCCGCAGTCATCGTCCCGTCCGGGATCGAGCCGTCGGTGCGGCGCAACCGGCCGGTGGCGTGCAGATTCATCATCACGCTGGCCGCGATGACCGCAATGCAGGGCCACAGCGGCAGGTCGAAGCGGAAATAGAGCGTCGCCACCAACACCGTCGCGCTCTGACCGACGATGGCCATCCAACGCAGGATGACCAGGGTGCGCAGGCTCAGGCCCCGGCTGCGGCGCGGCAGATTGCGCCATGAGGCGAACCGCCCCGCGCCCTCGGGTGGTTCCTGCTGCGACGACAGTGGGTCTTGGGTCGGGTTCACGTCTCTCCTATAGACCGGCCATGCCCGCGTGGGGCGTTTTCGACGAGAGCCACGATGCCGCGCCGCTCCATCCTGCTGTTTGCCGCCGCCTGCGTCGTCATCGCGACCGCCTTGGCCATCGTCACCTTCGTGGTCGTCGGGCGCGCGCCCGGCATGACCTCGGGTGCAGCGGGCGTCGCCGCCGGCGAAGCCACGGTCACCACCACGGGCGAAGCACGGATCGGCGGTCCCTTCCAGCTGGTCGACCAGAACGGACGCGCGGTCGATCAGACGCTGCTTGACGGAAAATGGTCGCTGGTCTTCTTCGGCTTCACCTATTGCCCCGACTACTGCCCCACGACGCTGGCGGCGCTGGATGCTACCCAGCGGGCCATGGACCCGGACGGCGGGGACATGCAGGTCGTCTTCATCACGGTGGACCCCGGGCGTGACACCCCCGCCGTCTTGAAGACCTATCTAACCTCGGACGGATTCCCCGACGGAGTCGTCGGCCTGACCGGCTCTGCGGCCCAGATCCAGACCGTGGCTGACGCTTACGGGGCATCATACGAAAAGGTCGGCGAGGGCGACGCCTATACGATGAACCACTCGCTGCGGGTCTATCTGATGGGCCCTGACGGCAACTATCGCGGCTTCGTCACCCACGACCTGGGACCGGCACGGTCGGCGGTCATGATCCGGCAGATCATGGCGCGGGGCTGAAGCCTCTGCCGCTCGCCGCACGGCTGGGCGAGCTGGGCGATCCCGAAGGGGTCGAAGACCGCAGCCCAAGCTCATGGGCTGGCCCCTTGGGGCCGGCTCGCCGTATTAATATAATCTTTTTGCAGCGCGGCGCGTTCTATGCTGCCCTGCACATCGTCGGCGGGGGCCGTTTCAGGACACGCATGCTGTATTCGCTTCACGAGCTCGCCTACCACTCGGCGACGCCGTTCCGGTTCGGGGCCCAGATGGCCCGCCAGTTCTGGAGTTCTCCATTCAATCCCGCCTCCGACAGCGCGATCGGCCGCACGGCTTTCGCCTCGGCCGAGCTGTTCGAGAGCGTCACGCGCCGCTACGGCAAGCCCGCCTGGGGGCTGGAGACCGTCGACGTCGGCGGCAATCCGGTTCGGACGACCGAACAGGTGGTCTGGTCGTCGCCCTGGTGTCGTCTGGTCCGCTTCGCCCGCCACGTCGGCGACGTGAAGCGCGCCGGCAAGCCCGCCGCCGCCCCCGCCGTCCTGATCGTCGCCCCCCTGTCCGGCCACTATGCCACCCTGCTGCGCGGTACAGTCGAGGCCTTCATCCAGGATCACGATGTCTACGTCACCGACTGGGTCAACGCCCGTCAGGTGCCGATGCTGGAGGGGCGGTTTGACTTCTTCGACTACATTGACCACGTGCGGACCATGCTGGGCGTCATCGGTCCCCGCGCCCACGTCGTCGGCGTCTGCCAGCCGGGACCGGCGGTGCTGGCCGCCTGCGCCCTGATGGCCGAGGACGAGGACCCCCACCGTCCGGCCTCCATGACCTTCATGGGCTCGCCCATCGACGCGCGCCTGTCCCCGACCGTCACCAACCAGCTGGCCGAAGACAAGCCGTTCACCTGGTTCCGGTCGAACATGATCCACACCGTACCCTGGCCCTATCCTGCCTTCGGACGCCGGGTCTATCCGGGCTTCGTCCAGCTCTACAGCTTCATGTCGATGAACGAGGAGCGCCACGTCGACGCCCACCGCGAGTATTTCCGCGATCTGGTGGCAGGTGACGGTGACGGGACCCAGAAGCACGAGGAATTCTACGACGAATATCTGTCCGTGCTCGACCTGACCGAGGAATTCTACCTCCAGACCATCGACATCGTCTTCCAGCAGCACCTGTTGCCCCGGGGCCTGTTGGAGCATCGCGGGCGCAAGGTCGAGCTGTCGAAGGTAACGGACATCGGCTTGATGACCGTCGAGGGCGCGCGCGACGACATTTCCGGCGTCGGGCAGACGCAGGCGGCGCACACGCTGTGCACCGGCCTGCCTGACGCGCGGCGGGAACTTTACGTCCACCCCGAGGTCGGCCACTACGGCGTCTTCAACGGTCGCCGCTTCCGTGACGACATCTACCCCCGCGTCCGCGACTTCATCGCGAGGAACGAGGCCCTCTGTGCAGTACCGGAACGGTCAGCGGCTGCCGCTTGACGGCCTGACCGTCCGCCTGTCGGTCAATCCCCGCGCCCGCCGCCTGTCGATCCGCATCGACGGGCGCGCGGGCGAGGCCGTGCTGGTCGCCCCCAGTGAGCGCCGGCTGGCCGACGCCGTGGCCTTCGCCCGCACCCGGACCGACTGGATGCGCGAACGCCTGGCCGAACGTCCGGCAGGGCACCCCTTGGCGCCCGGCGCGACCGTTTCCTTGCTGGGCCGACCGACCCGCCTCCTGGCCGGCGGCGGCGCCGGAGCCGCGCGCCTGTCCGAGGACCCCGGCGGCCCGATCATCGTCTCCGGCGGCGAGGGCGCGGCCTATGCCCGCCGCGTTGAAAACCTGTTCAGGAGAGTGGCGAGAGAAACGCTGCAAGCCCGCACCGATCACCATCTTCGCGCGCTGGGCCAGGACGCGGGTCGGGGGGCCGTGAAGATGTCCATCGCCGACCCCAAATCCCGCTGGGGCTCGTGCAGCCCGCACAACCGCACCATCCGCTACAGCTGGCGCGTGATTATGGCCCCACCCGCCGTGGTGGACTATCTGGCCGCCCACGAGGTCGCCCACCTAGTCCATGCGGACCACAGCCCGGCCTACTGGTCGGTGGTGCAACGACTGGTCGGCGACCACCTCCCCTTTCGCAAATGGCTGCGCGACCACGGCCCGGCGCTGCACGCGGTCGGCCGCTGACGTCTCCCCGCCGTCGGCTTGGCCGATGGTCCCGTTTGCTCTGCGAACAGAGCGGGGACGGTTCAGAAGAACAGCGGGTCCTGCCGCCGCTCCGGCTGGGGTTGTGCGCGTTCCGGCTGGGGTTGGGTCGGACGCAGCACCGGCTCCTCGCGACGCGGAGACTCGCGCGGTTCGGGACGGGGCTCCGGAAGCGGCTGGTCCAGCGGACCGGCCCCCTCGGCCGGCGGATTGTCGCCGAACAGGTCGCCGATCTCGCCCAGCAAATTCTCCACCGGACTGGGCGGCTGCCAGCCCTCGGGCATGGCCGGGCCGTTGGGGATGGCCGGGGCGTTCAGGCGCGGCAGGGCCGCCTGCATGAAGCCATGCCAGATAGCGGCAGGCGACGAACCGCCCGTGACACCGCGCATCGGGCTGTTGTCGTCCTTGCCGACCCAGACGGCGGTGACGAATCCACCCGTGTAGCCGACGAACCAGGCGTCCCTGTAGTCGCTCGTCGTGCCCGTCTTGCCGGCGATGTCGCGCCCGGGGATGGCCGCGGACCGGCCCGTGCCGCTGGTCATCACGCCACGCAGCATCTGGTTCTGGTAATACAGAAAGGGGTTTGAGATGGCTTGCATAGGCCGCTCGGCCCGCGCGGCGCGCTGATAGATCACCCGGCCCTCGGGCGTGCGGATGCGGCTGATGCCATAGGCCGTGACCCGCTTGCCGCCGTTGGCGAAGGCGTCATAGGCTTGGGCCATCTCCAGCGGCGAGACCTCGACGGCCCCCAGCGCCATGGCCGGTTCCAGCCCGATACGCGAGGTGATGCCAAGACGACGCGCGGTGCGGGCCACGTTGTCGCGGCCGATCTGGTCGGCCATGCCGGCGGCGACGGTGTTAGTCGACTGGGCCACCGCGGTGGCCAGGCTCATCTCGCCAGCAAAGTTGCCCGAATAGTTGCGCGGCGACCAGTTGCCGATGCGGATGGCCTGATCGACCACGCGCGTCTCGGGCGTATAGCCGCTCTCCAGCGCGGTCAGATAGACGAAGGGTTTCCACGCCGATCCGGCCTGTCGCCGCGCGTCCGTGGCGCGGTTGAACTGGCTGTCGGCGTAGGACGCGCCGCCGATCATGGCCCGCACCCGGCCGTCGCCGTCCAGCGCGACCAGCGCGGCCTGCTGTACGCCCTTGGTCCGGTCGCGGTCCAGGATGAGACGCACCGCGCGCTCGGCCTGGGTCTGCAGCGTCAGGTCCAGCGTCGTCTCGACCACCATGTCTTCGGTCGGCTCGCCGACCAGTTCGCGGATCTGCTTGTCCAGCCAGTCGATGAAATATTGGGCGTGCTGGGTCGCCAGGGTGCGTGATACCCGCACCGGCGCGGTCACGGCCTGCGCCCGCTGCTCCGGCGTGATGACGCCCGAATCGACCATTTCGTTGAGCACGACGGTCGCGCGCGTGGCGGCGCGCTCGCTCTCCGAGACCGGCGAATACCGGGACGGGGCTTTCAGCAGACCGGCCAGCAATGCGGCCTCGCCGATGGTCAGCTTGGAAGCACTCTTGTCAAAATACCGTTGCGACGCCGCCTCGATGCCATAGGCACCAGCGCCGAAATAGACACGATTCAGGTAGAGGGCGAGGATTTCCTGCTTGGAAAATTTCATCTCCAGCCACACCGCCAGCATCAGCTCCTGGACCTTACGCTTGACGTTCTGGTCCGGGCTCAGGAACAGGTTCTTGGCCAGTTGCTGGGTCAGGGTCGAGCCGCCCTGCACCACCCGCCCGGCCTCCAGATTGGCGGCCATGGCGCGGCTCATGCCGATCGGATCGAACCCCGGGTGGTGATAGAAGCGCCGGTCCTCGATGGCGATGAAGGCTGCGGGCACATAGTCCGGCAGGGCGTCCAGATCGGCCGGCGGGGCCTGCTGGGTGCCGCGCAAGGCGATCAGGGCACCGTTGCGGTCCAGATAGGTGATCGAGGGCTGGCGATCGACATTGTAAAGGGTCGAGGTGTCAGGCAGGTCGCGCGCGAAAACGGCGAAGAAAACCACAAGGAAAATAGCCCCCCAGACGCCCAGAACGGCACCCCAGTAAACTAGCCGCTGCATGGGCGTGCGCGCGGGTTTGGGCCCACCGGCGTTTCCGCCCGCGCTGCCGTGCCGGACGTTGAAGCCGCTACCCGCCATCTGAACCTCTTGAACCGTCGCTCGCTCTTAACGCCTCGGCCCCGCGAACGGAAACGCCCCCACCGGTCAAGCGACCATGAGGGCCATTTCCGCCGAAAGCATGACAGTCCGACGCCCTAATCTAGAAACGCGTTCACCTCGGCGGCGAACCGCGCAGGCTGATCGAGCATGATGAAATGGGCGCTGTCGTCGATCCGGCTCAGGGTCGCGTCGGGCAGGGTGGCGAACGAGCCACGGTAGATGCCGTCGGTCATCTCAGGCGTCATGCCGGGGAAGTTGAAGGTCACATAGAGCACTTCTGTCGGTGCCGTGATCCGGGCCAACTCGGGCCGCAGGTCGGTGACGATCAGCTCGCGATAGGCCGCCGACGAAACCGCGCGGTCGCTGCGGGCCGTGTCTTCAAGCGGTCCGGCGCGCAGGGCTTCGGTGTTGATCATGCCCGTGACTGCGGCCGCGGCCTGGGCCTTATACTGGTCATCGGGACTGGAGGTCATGCCGGCGTAAATCTGTTCGGCCATCGGAGCGACGCTTTCGGCGGTCGGATTGGTCCCGGGCGCGCCGAACATGGCACCCATGAAGGGCACCATGTCGACCACCATCAGCCGGCCCACGCTGTCGGGATGACGCGCCGCCAGCATCATGGCGATGGTGCCGCCCATCGAGTGGCCGATCACCGCCGGCTTGTTCAGATGCTGCTCGGCGATATAGCGGGCCAGATCCTCGGCGACGGGGGCCGAGACATTGCCTGTGGCGTTGTCCTCGGCCGGCGCGCCGGCAAAGCCCTGGATGTGGATACGGTGAACGCGATAGCGGCCCTTCAGGCTTTCGGTCAGTCTGTCCCAGACCTCGGGCGAGGATGACAGGCCCGGAATCAGGATGACGTCGCCGACCGGACGCTCGGGCCCATCGATCCGCACGTGGAACCGTCCGGATTCGAAGTTGGCGTGATGATGGCCGTGGTCGGCTGCGGTGCCCGGGTGATGCTCCTGAGCCAGCGCAGGCGAGGTAGTCAGGGCGAGCGCACCGGCCAGGGCGGCGATGGCGGCTAGGGCGGTCAAAGTCTTCATAGTGATATCCTTGATGTGGCGGGCCGATGTCCACTCGTCGCCGCAGGGGGCGCGCATCGATGCGGGCGGTCAAGACTTCATCGCGGACCCCCGCTAGACTGTCATGATGAGTCCCGCCGACAGCGCCCCCGCCACGTCCTCCACCGCCCCTGAAGCCAAGGCCCCGCCAGCCGCCTTCGGCAAGGGCTTCGTGATGGACGCCTGGTATTTCGCCGCCCTGTCGCGCGACGTGGCGCCGGCCTCGCTGAAGCGCCACGAACTGCTCGGCGAGCCGGTCCTGATCGGCCGCACCCGGGCGGGGCAAGTCTATGCCATGCGCGACATCTGCCCCCACCGCGCCGCGCCCCTGTCGGCCGGTCGGCTGGTGGAAAAGCCCGGCGAGGGCGAGACCGTGGAGTGCTGCTACCACGGCTGGCGCTTCCGGCCAGACGGCGTCTGCGCCGCCATCCCCTCGCTGGTCGAGGATCAGGCCTATGAGCCCGAGCGCATCCGCGTCCGCAGCTATCCGGTGCGCGAAAGCCAGGGGATGGTCTTCGTCTGGATGGCGTCGGACCCGCGTGGACAAGCCGAGCCGGACCATGAGCCGCCGGTCTTCCCCGGCGTTGTCGGCGGTGAAGCCAAACTGGTCGAAGGGATGGATTTCGACGCCCATGTCGACCACGCCGTCGTCGGCTTGATGGACCCCGCCCACGGCCCCTACGTCCATCAACAGTGGTGGTGGCGCTCCGAACATTCGATGCACGAAAAAGCCAAGGCCTTCGAGCCGACCGAGCACGGCTTCGCCATGATCCGCCATGCGCCGTCCTCGAACAGCCGCGCCTACAAGATCTTGGGCGGCGCCCCCGCGACCGAGATCACCTTCCGCCTGCCCGGCTATCGCTGGGAGCATATCCAGGTGGGTGAGAAACAGGTTCTGGCCCTCACCTGCCTGACGCCGGTGACAGAAATGAAGACCCGGATCACCCAGATCTTCTGGTCCGACCACTGGATCTTCGGGCTGGCCAAACCCTTCCTGCGGATGGGCGTCGTCGCCTTCCTCAAGCAGGACGGCGGGATGGTGAACCTGCAGAACGAAGGCCTGCGCTACGACCCCGCCCTGATCTGGATCGACGACGCTGACAGACAGGCGAAATGGTACCAGCAGCTGAAGCGCGAATGGACCAAAAGCCGCGCCGAGGGGCGCGACTTTTCGAATCCGGTCAAGCCGGCGGTGCTCAGGTGGAAGAGCTAGACAGTCTTAAGCGCGCTATCGCTCGCGACGCGGTCGCTCGCGTCTTGAGCGCGCGCGAAGCGACAGGTCGGGCCGGGAGGTCGCGAAGGGCCGACGACCGCGACCCAGGCTACTGACGCGAAATCGCGCCGGCCAGGATGACGTCGATCTGCTTGGCCATGCGGGACGTCAGCTTGTCCATCGCCCAGCCGTCGTAGGCGGCGCGGCGATAGTTGGACAGGAAGGCCTCGTAGACGAGGTCGCTCAGCAGGTGCACGTCCGTGTCCTGACGCAGTTCGCCTTCACGGATGCCGGCCTGCAGCGTGTCGGTGACGACCGAGATCAACGGCTTGATGGCGGCGCGGGTGCGCATCTCGGCGGCGACGGGCTGGAACCACGAGCGGGCGATAACCGCCTGCACCAGCGGGAGCTGCTCCAGCGAACCGTGGTAACCGGCGCTCAAGGCGGCCAGCAGTCGCGTCTGGACCGATCCCTCTGAAGCGGCGGCGGCCTTCAGCGTCTCGGCCAGCTTGGTCAAGTCTTCCGACAGGACAGCCTCGAACAGTTCAGCCTTGTCCTGGAAGTTGGCGAAGACGGCCCCGGTCGACATGCCCGCGCCCTTGGCGATGTCGCGGATGGTGGCGGGCTCGTAGCCGCGCTCGGCGAAGAGCGTGCGGGCCGCGTCGAGAACCTTCTGGCGGGTCCGCCCCTTGGCGGCCTGACGGCGATTCAGGCGCGGAGCTTCTGATGCGGAAACGGATCGGGGAGGGGACAGGACGGAATCTCGCATGAAAACGGTTACTCGACTGATTGACAGCTGACATACGCCATCGAAAACTGGCCGCCGAAGCGATGCTGGGTTTCGCGGCGGGCGCGGTGCTTCTCCCGGGTTTCGACATCCGGTCGAGCCGGACCAGTGAACACGCAACGATGACCAAAATGGGGTATTCGGATTAACGGCGCGATTAGCCGGGGGTTTTACGCGTCCCGCCGTCCACGGGTCGGGGCCTCTGCGTAGTCCTCAACGCGCGCGCCGGACGCAGCGCCTTTCCGTCGGGCATGGCGGCCTGAAACAGGGTGCGAAACCGGTCGCGCCGCTCGTGAATCGAGGCCAACACCAGCCCCATGGGCACGCCTACATCGACCAGGGTGTTCTCGGCCAGTTGCAACGCCGCCTCGGTCGTCTCGGGCACGGCGTCGGTCACGCCCAACTGATAGAGCCGCACGGCGTGACGGTCGTCCCGCGCGCGCGCGATGATCACCAGATCGGGGCGCAGCGATCGCGCCGTCTTGACCACCTCGTCGACCTTGGTCGGCGCGTCCATGGTCACGACGATGGCCCGCGCCGTGTCGATGCCGCAGCGCCCGAGCATCTCGGCCCGGCCCGCGTCGCCGTAGAAGACGTTGGCACCCTCAGCCCGCCCCTTGGACACCGTCGACGCATTGGTATCCAGCGCCATGAAGGCCTGGCCGTGCTCGGTCAGCATCTCGCCGACCAGCCGCCCGACCCGGCCAAAGCCGATGACCAGTATCTGTCCGTCAATCGCGTCGGGAGCTATGGCCTCTGGCACCGAGTCCGGCTGAACCGCTTTGGCGCGCAGCACCAGTCTGTCGGCGATCAGGGCCATCAGGGGAATGGTGAAGATGCTGATCGTGGCGGCCATCAGGACCGTCTGGGTGAAAGCCGGTGCCGCAATGCCCTCAACCAGGCCAGCGCCCAGGATGACGAAGGCGAATTCGCCGGCTGGACCCAGCACCAGGGCCGTTTCGATGGCGTTGCGGTTGTTCAGACCCCACAGCCGGGCGACTCCGAAGATCAATCCGGCCTTCAGCAAGGTCAGGATGGCGGCGAGGCCGAATACCGCGCCGGGGTTCGCGGCGACGGCGTCCAGGTCCAGACTGATCCCGACTCCCACGAAAAAGACTCCGAGCAGCAGCCCCTTGAAGGGCTCGATCGATATCTCGACCTCGCGACGGAACTCCGTCTCCGCCAGCAGCAGACCTGCGATCAAGGCACCGAGGCTCATCGACAGACCGGCGGCCTGGGCGGCCACGCCGGCACCGACGACGACCAGCAGGCTGGCGGCGACGAACATCTCCTGCCCCTGCCCGCTGGCCTTGGCCCGGGCGACAGAGCGAAACATCGGTCGCAGCACCAGCCGCCCAAGCACGATCAGCAGCGCCAGACCGATCGCGGCGGGAATGAGGGTAAACAGGGCCGGCCGCAAAACCGCGGGATCGAAGTCGCCATTGCCACCGACACCGCTTAGCGCGAGCGCCGCCAGGACTGTGACGGTGATCAGGATGGGGGCCACGACCAGGTCCTGGGCCAGCAGGATGGAGAAGGTGGCGCGCCCGGCAGTCGTCCCGATGCGACCGCGCTCGGCCATCACCGGCATCACCACGGCGGTCGAGGACAACGCCAGTCCCATGCCCAGCACCGCCGCCGACACCAGCGGCTGTCCCATCGCGACGAAGACCGCAGCCAGCGCCACCGTGCAGACCGCCACCTGGGTCAGGCCGAGACCGAACACCATCCGGCGCATGGCCTTGAGCCTGCCCCATGAGAGCTCAAGCCCGATCATGAACAGCAGGAAGGCCACACCCAGTTCGGACAGGGAGCGTATCTGGCCCGCATCCGAGATGGTCAACCATGACAGCCAGGGCATGGTGTCGGCCAGCCGCGCCAGCCCGTCCGGTCCCAGCAAGACGCCGGCCGCTAGGAAGCCAAGCACGGGGCTGATCTTCAGGCGATTGAACAGCGGCACGACGACGCCCGCGGCGGCCAGGAAGACCACCAGATCCTTGTACTCGCCGCCGCTGCCGTGAACCGCCATTCGTCCCCCGTTCCAACCCCCACTATCCGGGGCGAAAGCGTCGCCGCCAAGCCGAATCCGGCCGCCCTGCGGCGATCAGGCCAGATCATGACGAATAATTCAGGCGACAGCCCGCGAACGAGGCGTAGGGTCCGCGCCGACGCTTTCCAGAGAGAAGCGAAGTCGAGGATTCCCCCATGAAGAAATTGCTGATCGGCGCCGCCCTCGGCGCGCTGCTACTGCCCGCTTCCGTGGCAGCGGCCCAGGACCACGACCACGCCTGCCTCGACGAGAGCTGCACGGTTTTCGAACTGTTCCAGACCCCGGCCGAGGGTGGCACGGTGCTTGGCTATCAGGGCACGGAGACGCCGCGCTACGGAACCTGGGGCTTTGACCTGGCCGGCCGCGACACCTCGGTCCGCCCGGGCGACAGTTTCATGCGCTACGCCAACGGAACGGCGCTGGACCGGATGCAGATCCCGTCGGACCGCACCTCCTATGGCTCCTTCGCCCTGCTGCGCGAACTGTCCGACAATCGGGTCAAGGCGATGATCGAGGGTCTGACGGCCCGCGCCGATCTGGTCGCCGGCTCGGACGAGCAGAAAATCGCCGACGCCTATCGCTCCTATATGGACACGGCGCGGATCGAGGCGCTCGACGCCCAGCCGCTGCAACCCTATCTGGCCGCCATCCGCGCCGCCAACACCCACGAGCTCGCTGCCGTCTATATGGGACAGACCCAGGGCGGCATCGGAGGGTCCATCTTCGGCACCGGCATCACCACCGACCAGAAGGCCCCGACCCGCTATGTGGTGTCGACCGGCCAGTCGGGCCTCGGCCTGCCCAACCGGGACTATTACCGGGACGCCCGCTGGGCCGAAAAGAAGGTCCTGTACCAGGCCTATGTCGCACGGATGCTGGAGATGATCGGCTGGGAGAACCCGGCCGCGGCAGCCGAGGCCGTGGTCGCTTTCGAGAGCCGTATCGCCGAGGCCCACTGGACCCCGATCCAGAACCGCAACCGCGACGAGACCTATAACGAATACACCATCGCCCAGCTGGGCTCCGAAGCACCGGGCTTCCCGTGGCAGGACTATTATACTGCGGTCGGCGTGGGCGACGTGCCGCGCCTCATCGTCCGCCAGGACACGGCCATGCCCCTGATCGCGGCCATCTATGCAGAGACCCCGATGGACGTGATCCAGGCATGGCAGACGTTCCACACGGTCGATGAAGCGGCGCCGCGCCTGTCACTGCGCTTCGCCGACGCCCAATGGGAGTTCCGCTCGCGGGACCTGCAAGGCCAGCCCATGCAGCGCAGCCGCGACAAGCGCGGCATCAGCTTCGCCGAAGGCATGCTGGGTGAGGCGGTTGGCCGCCAGTATGTCGCCGACCATTTCCCGGCGGAATCCCGAGCCCAGATGGAGGAATTGGTTGCCAACCTGCGCATCGCCCTGGGCAACCGCATCCCCAACTACAGCTGGATGAGCGATGCGACCAAGGCCGCGGCGCAGGAGAAGCTGGCGAAATTCACCGTCAAGATCGGCTATCCGGACAAATGGCGCGACTATTCGGCGCTTGAGGTTCGGGCCGATGACCTGTTCGGCAATACCGAGGGCGCCGGCCAATTTCAGTGGCAATACCAGCTGAATCGTCTGAACGAACCGGTGGACAAGGCCGAATGGGGCATGACGCCCCAGACGGTGAACGCCTATTACAACTCGACCAACAACGAGATCGTCTTTCCGGCAGCCATCCTGCAACCACCCTTCTTCGATCCGGACGGCGACCCGGCGGTCAACTACGGCGCCATCGGCGGGGTCATCGGCCACGAGATCGGCCACGGCTTCGACGACCAGGGTTCCAAATCCGACGGCGACGGCGTGTTGCGCAACTGGTGGACCCCCGAGGACAAGGCCAATTTCGAGGCCCTGACCGCCCGTCTGGGAGCCCAGTACGACACCTATGAGCCGCTGCCGGGCTTCTTCCTCCAGGGCGGTCTGACCATGGGCGAGAACATCGGCGACGCCGCCGGCGTGGCGGTCGGCCTCGAAGCCTATCACCTGTCGCTGAACGGCCGGCCCTCGCCGGTGCTGGATGGGATTACCGGCGATCAGCGCTTCTACTACGGCTGGGCCCAGGTCTGGCAGACGCTCTATCGCGACGACGCCTTGCGCCAGCAGGTCACGGTCGGGCCCCACTCGCCCGCCGAGTTCCGGGTCATCGGCCCTCTCAGAAACGTCGACGCCTGGTATGCGGCCTTCGACGTCCAGCCGGGCGACAAATACTACCTCGCCCCGGAAGACCGCGTGCGCATCTGGTAGGCGGTCGACGAGACTGAACGAGAAGGACCGGAGCGGCGACGCTCCGGTCCTTTTTCCTTGCAACCGAGCTTACCAACCTGCTGCGCGCGCGATCCGCGCTCAAGCAGCGAGCCGCCGCGCGGCTGGCGTGAGCGCCCTAAAAAACGTGCAAAAAAGCCCGCCGCGGGGGATATATCGCGACGGGCTTCTTTCGCTCTCTACGAAGCGGACGTTTCCTCCCCGAAACGCCTTCGACCAACTTCCGCGCCGAAACGCGTCGTTGTTCGAGTGCGACAATCTGACGACATCTCGTCGGTCAAGTCAATGAAGCCACTCCCGAAACGACTGATTTTCCTGACTTATCAGTGATAAGTCAGGAGCCTTGTCGTGCGGCCTCGACGATGGCCCCCACGGTCGCGACCATGGCCCCGCGATCAACCGTCTGCTGGCCCGGCCGCTCGGCCTTCCAGGCGTCGTTGTCCGTCACCCCGGCGGCCAGGGCGCGCCCCGCGTCGAGGTCCTTGATCGTGACCTTGCCGGCTGCGATCTCGTCGCCGCCCAGCATGATCGCGGCGGGCGCGCCGCGCCGGTCGGCGTATTTCATCTGGGCCTTCATGCCTGCCCGGCCGAGATACAGTTCGGCGGCGACCCCCGCGTTCCGCAGCTCCGACACCGCGTCCAGATAGTGCTGCATGTCCGCCTCGCCGAAGACGATGACCACCACCGGCCCGCGCATCGCGGCCTCGCCGCCCCGGCCCGCCGCCCGCAGCGCCGCGACCAACCGCGACACGCCGAAGGAAAAACCCGTGGCCGGCAGCCGCTCGCCGGTGAAGCGCGCGACCAGATCGTCATAGCGACCCCCTCCGCCGATGGAGCCGAAGCGCACGGCCCGGCCCTTGTCGTCGGTGGTGTCCATCAGCAACTCGGCCTCGAACACCGCCCCCGTATAGTATTCCAGCCCGCGCACTATGGTGGGGTCGAAACGGACGGTGCCCTCGCCGACCTTCATCGCCGTCAGCGCCCGGTCGATGGCCGACAGCTCTTCCAGCGCCGCCTCGCCGATCGCGCCCAGCCCGCTGGCACGGGCCACCGCGTCCAGCGTCCCCGCCCGCGTCAGGCCCGCGTCGCCAGCCGAGGCCAGGAAGGCCTCGAGGGTCGCGGCCACACCGATGGGCAGGTTCGCGCCCTTGGTGTAGTCGCCGGACTCGTCCAGTCTTCCCTCGCCCAACAAGGCCGACACGCCCTCCCAGCCCAGCCGGTCGAACTTGTCGATGGCCCGCAGCGCCGTCAGCTTCTGGACCGGATCGGTCACCCCGCCCGCCTCGAACAGGCCGTCGAACAGCTTGCGGCTGGACACCCGCACGACCGCCTGATCCGCGCCCAGACCGGCGGCCCGCAGGCCCTCGCAGGCCATGGCGATGATCTCGGCGTCAGCCTCGGGCCGATCCGATCCGACGGTGTCGGCGTCGCACTGGACGAACTCACGGAAGCGGCCCGGACCCGGCTTCTCATTCCTCCACACCGGGCCGAAGGCATAGCGGCGGAAAGGCTTGGGCAGGGTCTCCCAGTTCTGGGCCGCGAATCGGGCCAGCGGCGCGGTCAGGTCATAGCGCAGCGCCATCCACTGGCCGTGGCCTTCGGCGTCCGGGTCGTCCTGCAGGGCGAAGACGCCTTCGTTGGGTCGGTCGGCGTCGGGCAGGAATTTGCCGAGGGCATCGGCGTATTCGAAGGCCCCGGTCTCCAGCGGCTCGAAGCCCCAGCGCTCATAGACCTCGGACACGCGCGCGACGAGGCGGCGTTCGGCGATCAGGTCGGGGCCGCGGCGGTCAGCGAAACCTCTCGGATTGCGGGCTTCGGGACGGGGGGGAGCGGCGGCGTCGGTCATGGAGGGCTTCTAGAGGGGCGAGGGGCGGGCGGCGAGGGGCGAAATCCCGGATTCATCGCGCCTCTCGACCCTCGACCCCCGTCTCTCAGCCCTGGCTTCTGCGCAACGGCACCATCCGCCCATAGGTCAGGCAGCGCCACAGCCACTCGAGCGGCCCCATCTGGAACGCCGCCAGCCACAGCGGCGACCAGATCAACTGGGCGATCCAGATCGCGCCCACCGCAGCCCACAACCGGCCCGGCCCCCACGCCGGGTCACCGAACAGCAGCGGCCCCCACGGCATGTAGAACAGGCTGGTCATGATCAGCGTCTGCATCAGATAGTTTGTGAAGGCCATGCGGCCCACCGGCGCCAACCTCGCGGTCAGCACCTTCAAGCCCAGGCGCGTCATCAGGATCAGCATGCTGACGTAGCCAAGGGTGATGACCCAGGCGAAGCTGCCCGCCACCCCCGCCAGTCCGCCAGACGGAGAGTCGGTCCCGCGCGGCGCGCTGGACTCCATCCATTCGTACCAACCCAGCGCCGCCAGATTGGCCGCGCCCAGGGCGAAGACCAGCAGATAGACCCAGGTCGGCGACTTGCCGACCATGAACCCGGCCTTGAACAGACCGAGGCCCAACATCATCAGCCCCGTCGTGATCGGGGTGAGGATCAGGCTGGCGGTCTGCAGGAACAGCCATGATTTGGCGTTTTCGATCAGCGCGCCCGGCCATCCGGACTGATAGGCCTGAATGGTCGCCATCAGGGCTTCCTGCGTGATCTCGAAGGGATTGCCGCTCCCGCCCCCCGCCGGAGCCCCCGCGCCCGGGGCGCCAGTGAACAAGGTTTCGGCCATCATGGCGGCGGCCGACGACAGGGCGAACAGAAGGTTCAGCCCACCCCCGACCCAGATCAGCCGCTTGGCCGACCAGGACCGGACCAGCATCACGATCAGGCCACAGTAGGCATAGTGCAGCAGGATGTCGCCGAACCAGAAGGCCAGGCCGTGGATCGCGCCGAACACGGCCAGCCAGAACAGGCGGCTCCGCAACAGCTTGCCGCGCCCCTCGTCGGACCGCTCGCCGCCGATCAGGAAGATCGAACAGCCGAACAGCATGGAGAATAAGGTGCGGAACTTGTCCTGGAAGAAGACGTCGGTGACCCAGTGGCCGACGATATTGGCCTGGTCATGCGGATAGGGCGGGGTCAGGCGGTTGCTCATCTCCAGGGCCCAGGGCCAGGCGAAGGCCATGGCGTTGACCGCCAGAATGCCCAGGATCGCCCAGCCCCGGAGCATGTCCAGGGTGAAGATCCTGTCCTTGGGCGCGACAGGCCCCAAGGCTGCGGGCGCCGGTCGGTCGCCCTGAATGGCATCGATGTTCGTGGCCGTCATTTCGCCCCCCCGCGACAAGACAAGCAAGCTTTACAAGAGCGCGAAGGATCGACAACTTAATTCCCTGTAATGCGGGGATCAGGCTTCGTGTTCGGCCCGATCTCCCAAGACGCCCAAGACGCCCAGCCTGTCCCGCACTTCGGGTTGCGATGAAAAGGCGATGAAAGCGGCGCACAATCCGGCCCACAGCGCATAGGACACGCCCACCAACACCGCGATCGGCAGGCCGCCGACGCCGAAGATCAGCAGAGTCGTCTCGGTCGCGCCCGCCGCCTGGGCGATGCCACCGGCCTCGAACCAGCCGACCACCGAGACCAACAGCGCCAGCAAGGCCTGAAGACCGACCGCCAGCAGGCCGCCGTAGAACATAAAGCGCCAGATCACACCCAGCCGCGTCGAGGGCCGGCCGCTGCGCTCGCGCTCCCTGGCCAGCAGCCACAGTCCGCCCGGCACGGAGCACAGGCCGATCACCAGCACGACCAGTCGCCAGTCCATCTCCAGGCTGGGCAGCCAGTTGCGCGGCGGCCAGATCGCCAAGGTGACGATCAGAGGCGGCCACATTGCCCCCGCCAGAGCCGCCAACGCGATGCGATGGGGCTCGCGTCGCCAGGCCACGCGTTGCTGGCCGGGAAAATCTTCGGGTCTTTCGGGAATGCCGATCATCGCGTGGGCACCGGGACGTCGCCGGAATAGTCATAGAAGCCGCGCCCGGACTTGCGCCCCAGCCAGCCCGCCTCGACGTATTTCACCAACAGCGGACAGGGCCGGTATTTGCTGTCGCCCAGCCCCTCGTACAGCACGTTCATGATGGCCAGAACGACGTCCAGCCCCATGAAGTCCGCCAGCTCCAGTGGCCCCATCGGATGATTGGCGCCCAGCTTCAGCGCCGTGTCGATCGAGGTCACGTTCCCCACGCCCTCATACAGGGTGTAGATCGCCTCGTTGATCATCGGCACCAGGATGCGGTTGACGATGAAGGCCGGGAAGTCCTCGGCGTTGGTCGTGGTCTTGCCCAGCGATTGGGCGAAGGCGACGGCCGCCTCATAGGTCGCGGCCGAGGTGGCGATGCCGCGAATGATCTCGACCAGCTTCATCACCGGCGCCGGCTTCATGAAGTGCAGGCCGATGAACCGCTCGGGCCGGTCGGTCGCCGAGGCCAGCCGGGTGATCGAGATCGAAGAGGTGTTGGACGCCAGCAGGGTGTCCGGCCCCAGATGTGGCAGCAGCTCAGCCAGGATCGCCTTCTTGACCGCCTCGTCCTCGACCGCCGCCTCGATGACCAGATCGGCCTTGGCCGCCTCGGCCAGCGAGCGGGCGGGGGTGATCCGCTTCAGCGTCGCGTCGGCGTCCGCCTGGGTGGTCAAGCCACGCCCGACCTGACGCGCGAGGCTGGCGGCGATGGCGGCCTGGGCCTGGGGCACGCGCTCGGCGGCGGCGTCATGCAGGATGACGTCATATCCGCCTGCAGCGACCGCCTGGGCGATTCCCGCCCCCATCTGCCCGGCGCCGACAATGGAGACTGATCGGATGATGGTCATGAAGTCCGGTTTGCTGGCGGGCGCGCGCCCGTTCGGAGCGGCACCTTAGGACCCTCGCCGAAGCACGCAAGGGCGGATGGAGGGCATGCGCTCAGTAGCCGCCGACGAGACCCATCAACGCCGCTTGCGACGCCGGCAGCAGAAAGCCTCGGATGCCCTGGATCAGGATCAGCACGATGATCGGGGTGATGTCGATGCCGCCCAGTGGCGGGATGATGGCCCTGAACGGCGCCATCACCGGCGCGACGATCGCATCCAGCGCCCCGGCCAGCTGGTTCACGAACCGGTTGCGGTGGTTGATGACGTCGAAAGCGAACAACCAGCTCAAAACCGCGCTGATGATAATCGCCAGCACCAGCAAACCCAGCAGGGCGTTGATGACGAAGAAGATGAAACCGATGATCGCCGCCATGCCGTCCGATACTCCCGAAGCACTGTCGGCCGCTTCTAGCCCGCACCCGCGCGCTTCGCCAACTGTTAGGCGAGGCCGCCGCCGCACGGTTGACGCCGCGTCCCGCCCCCCGTATGTCGCGCCCTCGCCTGCGCCCCACTGTTCCGTTGGGGCAAAGGGGGCCGTAGCTCAGTTGGTAGAGCGCGTCGTTCGCAATGACGAGGTCAGGGGTTCGACTCCCCTCGGCTCCACCACCCCTTGATAATTCAGAGGATTGGGGGATTTCAGGCGGTTCCTGTGACACAACGCTGCTACACACGGTCAACAGCGGACCGTCCAATAAGCGTGGCCACGAAAGGGTTTCGCGCCTTCGGGACTGTCACACCGACCTGCATCACCAACCGTCGTCACGGTCTCCTGGACCGTCGAAACGGTCGCGGCCCAAAGGGTCATCGAGAACGCCTGGGCTGATCCTCCGAGGGACGATCTACTACCTTCGTCTCCGGGTTCCTCGACACTTGTCATCGGCGATCGGGCAAACTCATTTCATGCGGTCGCTCTCGACGGGATCGAGATCAGAAGCTTGTCGTCTTGCTCGGTTGGTGGCTGGCGATTTTGAGCGGACACTGCGGGAGATCGAGGCTGGGGCACCGATGGCCCGCCTGGATGTCATCGGACCTGGGGCCAAGCCCAACTCCTCAGCCTCCTCGGTGCAACGGCCCCAGGAAAAGTCTGTCGCCGAGGTGATTGCCCTTTTTCGGTCGGACCCGGCGAAATCACGGACGCAGAAGACCGATGCCCACTATGGGAACTTGGCTGAGGTCGTCGCGGGCCTGTGGGGTCCTTCTCGTCCGATCCGAAGCATTGACCGGGAAGCCTGTCGGGAACTGCTCGAAACGCTCCGGTGGCTACCGACCAACCCAGCAAAGCGGTTCCCGCGTCTGTCGCCGTTGGAAGCGTCACGCATGGCCCAAAAGCGGGGACTCACGTCTGTGCTCAGCCCGGCTTCCGTCAACGGCTATATGACGAAATTCAGGGCCGTGCTGAACTTCGCGGCCAACGAGGGTTGGATTGATCGGAACCCATCTCGGGGTTTGCAGGTCATCGATCCGGTCCGAAAGCGAGACAAGCGGCTCCCTTTCTCGACCGACCAACTCCAACTGATCTTCAACGCTCCGATCTACAGGGGATGCGTGGACGACTGGCATGGCTATGCGGTCCGTGGCCCCGCCCACCCACGCCGGGGGCGTTTTTGGATTCCGCTCATCGCGCTGTTTTCCGGACTCAGGTTGAACGAGGCGTGCCAACTCGACGTTGCCGACATCCATCACATCGAGGGCGTGGACTGCTTCTACGTGACGGCGGGGGCGACAGAGATCGGAAACGACAAGCGGCTCAAGACCGCGAGCAGCGAACGGTTCGTCCCCGTCCATCCGACGTTGATCGAGATCGGATTCATGGACTTCGTAGCCCGGCGCCGGGGAGACGGAGATCGGAAGCTGTTTGCTGAACTCCAGCGGTCCAGCACCGGCTATTTCAGCGATCCCTTCTCGAAGTGGTTTCGGCGTTTCCTCGAACGTTCAGGCGCCGCTCGCGCTAAGACCTGTTTTCATTCGTTCCGGCACTGCTATCGCGACGCGCTGCGTGAGGCCCGCATCGACCATGAAGTCGCGTTGGCACTCGGCGGATGGTCATCGGGGAAGGGTAACGATGGCGGCGAGGTCGCCGCCGCCTATGGACGTGGCTATCGAACCAGCACTCTATACGAGGCCATTAAGGTGGTCGAATATAGGGAATTGGACCTATCGCACCTTAAACAAGGGAACTGACCCCGATGGTGCTTTCAATGGCTTTGGAAAGGGGATCACTGCGCTCCCAATCAAATTGATCGCAACACTCCAAGCTCCCAATCTTTGGCTTCAAAGGCCCAGTGAGTGGGACTTAACCACCTTGGGGAGCTTGTTACGACCGCTGCGAATCAAATCGCGATCAAATGTTTTCCCCGAGCTTCAACGCACAGATCAATCCCAGAACGGCACATACCCGCTTTTTGGCCGATCAGGGTCCGCAGGACGGATCAATGCCTCATCCGTAGCTTCTCGGATCACACGGGAGACTTGGGCAGCATTCTGGTCTTCAATCCCAAATCGTTCACGCAAACTCGCGTTGGTCATCCTTTTGCGCTCGTGCCTTCGAAGACAGGCGTGCTGGTAGCAAATTTGGACCCGCTGCCGCCGGTCCAGTTCAGCAAATGACTTCGGCCCAAAAAGAGTTATGCGCGTCGTTCCATCAAAGGTGTCGAAGTCCGGAGCAGGGAGCCGATGTAGTTCGGTGGCTTCGACCACCTTTACCAATCCCGATCCCAACTCCTCACACATCCCCATCCGCCGCATCAATCTGGCCAGATGCTCGTTCCGGGAGCGAGGCGGTGCACCGAAGAGCTTTCGGATCATCTCGTTGACAGGCACCCCTGGATTCGAGATTTCGATCCGGTCGTCGTAGATTTCAACGATGGGACTTGTGCCAGTGATCGTCATGTCCTGGTGAACCAGGGCGTTCGCAATCAATTCTCGAATTGCGATCTGCGGATATGCGCGATGGCTTGATCGAAGTCCTTGCTCAATCCGCTCCTCCATAGGGAGCAGGTCATCTATGAATTTCAGCATGCCCGTGAAACCAGCGGCATAACCCCGAACGCCTTCCTGCGTCCGCAATGTCTTGCCCTTGCTCACCCCGTCATACTGAACGACGCGCAGGGCCTTCCGCGAGATGTCAGCGAAACTATCCAATCGACGAGCAATGAGGATGGCACCAAGGTTGAGGATGTTCCAACGATCACCCACGTCCTTTGAGATCAAACGATCAGCCGCCAACCTCCCCAGTATGCCTTCATCCGTGGAGGGAGCCTTCTCGCCGAGGAGGCTGAAGAATGCTTCGTGGTCCAAGGCAGCCAGGACATCCTCGCCTGTCTGAAAAATCGCCGCCACGCCCGTTTCCCAAGCGAAGGGACGCAGCTTTCCAAGGAGGTCTGCCTCTCGTTCAGGATAATCGGTGAGCTTCGGCGTTGCGCTGCCGATGCGGATGTATGGGATGTCCTGGAATTTGATCGACACCGTTCGCGCAGCGGGTATCTCCAAGACTACTACGCGCCCCTCCTCGAATGAGGCGGTATGGAAACGAAGAGAAGGGCTTGGGATCAGGTTTTTGCCGAGCCAGAACTCCAAAGGCTCGTTGCCCTTCTTCTCCGTGCTCGGTTCGAATGTTGTTCCGACAATCTCATGATCGCCATCTCTGATGCCCCAAACCAAGTATCCGGACTGCTGACCGGCCAAGCAGGATGCGTTAGCAATGGCAGAGATCGTCTTGCCCATACGCTCCGGATCAAGGTTGTTATGCTTGAACTCCACCCAATCCGTCTCAGCCGGAAGCCTACGGAGGTCAGCAATCAGCATTTTTAGGCGTTCAGGGTCCATTCGTTCGTCCTACACGAATTGCGTAAGCCTTGCTTGGGACTCGAACCCGGAGACGAAGGTAGTAGATCGTCCCTCGGAGGATCAGCCCAGGCGTTGCGGCACGGCCTCGGCCACCCTTATCATCACCGAGACGCCTTAGAGCGAAATCCGGGTCTGGACGCGCTCGCGTCCAGACCCGGATTTCGCTCGGATCATGCTGGAGCCGGATTCACGGCAGCGGCGGGATCGCGACGCGATTCCCCCTCAACCGATCAGGCTCTGGCGGAGCGGGCGTCGTCAGTGTTCTTCGTCAAAGCGCCGCTCGACCAGTTCGACCAAGGCGGCGACGGCGGCCTCGGCCTCTAAGCCCTCGGCGGCGATCTCGATGCCGCAGCCATTGCCGGCGCCCAGCATCAGCAGGCCCATGATCGACAGGGCGTTCACCGTCACCCCGTCACGGGTCACGCGCACCTCGGCGTCGAAGCCGGAGGCCAGTTTGACGAATTTGGCACTGGCGCGGGCGTGAAGGCCGCGGGTGTTGCAGATATCCGCCGTCCCGCGCGCCATCATTTCTCGCCCTGCAGCACCCAGCTGGCGACCGAGATGTATTTGCGGCCGGCGTCCTGGGCATGCGCCACGCAGGCCTCCAGCGGCTCGCGCCCGCGCACGCTGGCCAGCTTGATCAGCATGGGCAGGTTCA
The DNA here is from genome assembly GCF_041688735.1 of Brevundimonas sp. Lineage (GTDB taxonomy): Bacteria > Pseudomonadota > Alphaproteobacteria > Caulobacterales > Caulobacteraceae > Brevundimonas. Next base: position 30,391 of record NZ_JBDNHO010000101.1, on the reverse strand, counting down.
GCCCGGCGATGACCTCGGCGCGGGTCTCTTCCATCACTGATATGGCCAGGTTGGACGGCGTGCCGCCGAACATGTCGGTCAGCAGGATGACGCCGTCACCGTCGTCCACGGCGCGCGCGGCGTCGACGATGTCACGCCGACGGCGCTCCATGTCGTCCTCGGGGCCGATGCAGATCGCGGCCACGCCCCGCTGGGGACCCACCACGTGCTCCATCGCCGCCAGAAATTCGGAGGCGAGGCCCCCGTGGGTGACGATCACAAGACCGATCATGAAGGCTTCACCAGGCTCGCGCCCCCGCGTTCGGCCGTCCCTTGGACGTGCCGCAAGCCGCGCGAAATAGCCCAAGTCCGCGCCGGGTTAAAGCCGCGCAATGGCGACCGTGACCTTTTCGACCACAGAGGCCTCTCTCGGATCCAGCGCGATCAGGCGCAAATCGACACCGTCGAACCGCCTGGACCGCGTCTCCGGCAGCCGCTCGACGGCCCCCTCGACCAGCTCGACGGCCAGCGACAGCCGCGCCTGGGCGACCGTGCAGGCCGTCACGACGCCGACGCCTCGCGCCTCCATCCGGCCCACGATCGCCCTCGGCGCCGTCGCGTACAGAACGCCGCCCGAGGCGAACACATGGGCATAGTCGTCCGCGACCAGCCGCCATCCCTGGCCGATCAGCCGCAGGGCCAGATCGCTCTTTCCCGCGCCCGACATCCCGGTGATGAAGACGCCGCGCCAGCCGCAGGCCGGATCCCAGCGCGCCGCCACCGTGCCGTGGACGGGCTGGTCGCTCATGCGCGCCGTCCAGCCACGCCGGGCAGGGCGATTTCGAACCGCGCGCCTTCCACCGTGCCGTCCGTCGCCGCGCGATTGATCGCCCGCACCCGACCGCCGTGGGCCTCGATGATCTGGCGCGCGATCGACAGGCCGAGGCCCGAATTGGCTCCGAAGGCCGTACCCTTTGGCCGCGAAGTGTAGAAGCGATCGAACACCGTCTCCAGATTGTCCGGCGGAATGCCGGGACCGTCGTCGTCGATGACGACCCGCACCGGAGCCACGGAATCCAGATCGTCGCGCCCGAGCGCGATCCTCACCGTGCCACCCGGCGGGCTGAAGGAGCGGGCGTTGTCGATCAGGTTGCGGATGACCTGCCCCAGTGGCCCGTCGCGGCCGGTGACCAGCGCATGCTGGCCGTCCGGCGCGACGAAGACGACCTTCGGTTCACCCGGTTTCAGTCCCGCCGCATAAACGCCGACGATCTCGCTCAGCAGCAGGGTGAGGTCCACGACGCGCGGCCGGTCGCGCGCCAGTTCGGCGTCGAGCCGCGAGGCGTTGGAGATGTCGGTGATCAGCCGATCCAGCCGCCTGACGTCCTGCTGAAGCAGAACCGTCAGCTTTTCACGCTGTGCGTCGGTCTTGACCAGTGGCAGCGTCTCAAGGGCCGATCGGATGGAGGTCAGGGGGTTCTTGATCTCGTGCGACACGTCGGCGGCGAACGCCTCGATGGCGTCCATCCGGTCCGACAGCGTCTCGGTCATCGTCTCCAGCGACCGCGCCAGATCGCCGATCTCGTCCTTGCGGCCTTCCAGATCGGGCAAGGAGATGGCCCGTGCCCGCTGCATCCGCACCTCGTCGGCCGCTGCCGACAGCCGCATCACCGGCCGGGCCACGAACAGATGCATCAGCAGCGATCCCAGCAGATTTACGAACAAAGCCACCAGGGCGAAGGGCATCAGCGCCCGGCGCTGCGCATCCAGCGTCTCGTTGACGTCGCCCGCCTCCAGCGTCAGCACGCCCAACACCTGCTGCACATGCCGAACAGGGATCGAGACCGACACCACCCGGTCGCCGGTTTCGGAACGCCGCAAACTGGCCTGGGTCTCGCCTTCGAGCGCCCGCTCGACCTCTTCGGCCAGGGCGGCGCGGACGCGGCCCAGATCGGCCTCTTCGCGCGCGCGCTCGGCCGCGTCCGGCGCCTCGACCGGCGTGCCAGCGGGCAGGGTCGGCGGCAGGGGCCGGCCGGGAATGGCCTCGGTCACCAGATAACTGTCGGCGACGGGTATGGCGTCGATGTCGAACAGGCGCGCGCGCTGCCCTTTCGGGATGATGACGTCGACGAACAGCTTGCCCGCCTCGATCGCGTTGAACGTGGGTTGGGGCTCGCCTTGGGTCACGCCGCGCTCGGCCAGCACCTGCACCAGGATTTCGCCCTGGGCGATCAGCGTCTCCTGCCGAGCCTCGATCAGGCCGCGGCTCCATTCGTTCAGAAGTAGCGCCCCGACGAACAGGATCAGCAGACTGAGCAGGTTCAGCGCGAGAATTAATCCGCCCAGACGCGATCCGCCGAAGCGGGTCAAGCCCCGGCGGGGTCGGTCCTCTCCCGGCGGGAGCGGATCAGCTTTCGCGATAGCGGTATCCGACGCCATACAGGGTCTCGATGGCGTCGAACTCGGGGTCGACCACCCGGAACTTCTTTCGCATCCGCTTGACGTGGCTGTCGATGGTCCGGTCGTCCACATAGACCTGATCGTCGTAGGCGGCGTCCATCAGGTTGTCGCGGCTCTTCACGAAGCCGGGACGCTGGGCCAGAGCCTGCAACAGCAGGAATTCGGTCACCGTCAGCTTCACCGCCTTGCCGTCCCAAGTGCTCTCGTGGCGCGCCGGGTCCATTGACAGCTTGCCGCGCTTGATCGCCTTGGCCGAGTTTTCGCCCGAAGGCTCGGGCTCGCCGCCGTCGGCGCCGGTGCGCCGCAGCAGCGCCTTGACCCGCTCGATCAGCAGCCGCTGACTGAACGGCTTGTGGATATAGTCGTCGGCTCCGAGGTTGAAACCGAGGATCTCGTCAATTTCCTCGTCCTTGGACGTCAGCATGATGACCGGGACCTGAGAGGTCTGACGCAGGCGGCGCAGAACCTCCATCCCGTCCATCCGGGGCATCTTCACGTCCAGGATCACCAGGTCGGGTGGCGACGCCTCCAGCGCCTCGAGGCCGGTGGTGCCGTCGTGATAGGCGGTGATCTTGTGGCCGTGGCTTTCCAGCGCCAGCGAGACGGAGGCGACGATGTTCTCGTCGTCGTCGACCAGGGTGATGTTCGCCAAATCGGGCTCCTTGCAGTCGTGTCGTTCGCCACGTCAACGCGCGGCAAGCGTAACCGTTCTATTTGAACGGGGTGAGATCATGACGAAAAGCATGGGCCGCCTCGGCCGGATGCGCAATGAAACCCGTCCTTAAAGCCTTGGCGCGATGATGGGGTCCGTCGAGTGTGAGCTTAAAAATGGCCGGACCCGTCCACTACGAAGTCTATATCCGCAAGACTGCGCCCGCGCCCTGGACCCTCCAGATGGCGACGGAGGATCGCGCCCTCGCCTTCGAGGCCGCCGAAGAACTGCTCGCCGACGACCGGGCTGCCGCCGTCCGGGTCACCAAGGAAACCCTCGATCCGGACTCCATGGAGTTCAACAGCGTCACCGTCCTGACCCGTGGCGCGCCCGAGGTGGTGCGCAAGCGGGTGGTCCCCGACGACCAGGCCGGACCGCGGTGCAGCAACCCCCACGACCTCTACGTTCCCATGGCGCGCGAGACCATCGCCCGGGCTTTGGAGGACTGGTTGAACCGAAATGGCGTCACCGCCTTCGAACTGCTGCACCGCCCGGACCTCGCCGATGCTCTGGACGCCTCGGGGGTCGAACTCCAGCACGCCATCCAGAAGGTCGCCATCCCCGAAAGCCAGGCGGTCGGTCAGCCCGTCCATGATCTGGTCCGCCACTATCAGAGGCTGACCGACAAGACGATCGAGCGGCTGGTCTCCGCGGGCCGCCGGGGCCAGTTCCCGACGCTCGAGAACCATTCCCTCGCCGACCTGGCTCATCGCCTGATCGGCCAGACGGACCGCAGCTTCATCATGGGCGGCATCATCTGCGGCGAGTTGAAGGGCATTCGAGGCGGCCGCGCCCGTCTCGACCGGCTGATGGACCTGGCCGAGCGCGCGCCGATGAACGGTGCCGCCCACGCCATGGTCATGGTAGCCATCGAACAGCTGCTGTGCGAGCTTCTGGCCGCGCGCACCAATCTGGCCGACGTGCTGGGCCCTTCGCTGGATCAGGGGGCCTCAATGGCCGCCGTGGTCCGCATGGTCGCCCCGCGCGAGGTGGCCGCCATGACCCAAAATGATCCGCGCCTGGTGCTCCAGATTCCCGCTGTCGACGGCCCGGCGGCTCGCCTCGGCGAACGCATGGCAACCGGTCAATTCCCCTTGCTGGCCGCCGCCCTGGCCCGGATGGTGGTGCGCGAGCTGATGAGTCCACGCCGGCTGCGCCCGAACGACGCCACCGGCGAGATCGGCATCCTGCGCGCCCTGGCGACCATCCTGACCGCCACCGCAGGACGCCTTCTGACGCTGGACGAGGTCCAGAGCGCGTTCAACGAGCGGTCCAAGGGCCTGGTCACGGCCGATTTCGTCGCCGCCTACGCCGATTCCTGCCCAACCGTGCTGGCGGAGGCCGAGGCCCTGACCCGACTGTGCGAGAACGTCACCGGCCTCGCCAACAAACGCTCCGCCGCGCGCTGGCTGTCGGCGTGCGTCGGCTCGCTGCGGTTCGAAACCGAGATGCGCTCGCCTTCGCTGGACCTTACGCCCGCCCAGAAGCTGGGCGTGCTCGCCACCCTGGTGCGTTCGGTCAAGGCCAGCAGCCTGATGGAGCGGGACGAGATCGACATCGCCGGCACCATCGGAACCGTCGCCGGGAGCGTAGAGGCCGAGGCCCGGATCGTCATCCAGGTCGCCCGCGCGGCGGCACCCCTGCCGCAGAAGCTGTCGGTCCTGCTGCGCATGGCCGCAGGCGAGACGGCCCCTCTTGGCCCGGCCGCCGACCGCGCCAAGGCCGAGGCCATAAAACTGTTCCGCGCGCCGGATTCCCGCGCCGTCTTCTCCGCCGCGCCCGAAACCCTCACGCCGCTGAAGGGCCTGATGAAAGCGGCCGGTCTGGCCGCCTGAGGTCGGCTCAAGGGAAGATGCCAACGGCCGACATGACCGCGCGACCACCAAACGTCACGAAGGGCGGAGATGCTTTTTTGACGTGGAGGATTGTGACCTTCGAGGCTTCGAGGATGACCCTGAAGTCGGACATGTCGTCGTCGTTATCCATCTCGGCTCAAAGTCAGCCCGGTCAAGCTTTGCCTTGGGCCCGTCCTCGCCAGCCCGCTCTGCGGGCGCGAGCGGGCGCGATGACGCTGCAAACCGGCATCTCAAGCCTGCGCGGGCATGGCGGGCAGGCAGCCGTGATGGGCCGCCGCCCTCCGCGCCGACCGTCTCAGTCGAAGATGTCGAAGATGCTGTCGCGCTTCTTCTTGCGGTACCTGTAGTCGTCGTCGCGGGGCCGATCGTCCCTGTGACGATCATCCCGATAGCCCTGCCCACCCCAGGGCTGCTGCGGCGGCGGCGCTTGTGTCGGATAGGGCTGCGGTCGCGGCGCCGGTGCGGCCGCCCGGCCGTCCTCGCCCGCCGAGGCCATCAACTTCTCCAGCTCGCCCCTGTCCAGCCAGACGCCCCGGCAGCTCGGGCACATGTCGAACTGGACGCCCGCGCGCTCCATCGTCTGCATGGCACCGTTATCATTCGGGCACATCAACAGGGGCATGGCCGTCTCCGTGAAAAGGGGTCGGGCGCCCGGCGTCCTTGCGGATTGGGCCGGGCCGAACTCAAGAGCGCCCGATGCGGTCCGACATCACGCGCCGTGGACGATCAGGGGAAATCGTCGTCGACCGCGCCAGAGGGGCCCGTCCCGCGAACTCACACTGGGGCGCCTCGGTCCGCCGTGCAAGTCGCGGAACGTCGCGGGGTCAGCAAACCTGTCCGGCGGCCCAGCCCGACGACCAGGCCCACTGGAAATTATAACCACCCAGCCAGCCGGTGACGTCGGCGGCCTCGCCGATCACATAGAGGCCCGGCACGGTCTTCGCCGCCATGGTCTGCTGGTCCAGCTGGTCGGTGGCGATCCCGCCCAGCGTCACCTCGGCGGTGCGGTAGCCCTCCGACCCCACCGGCTTGACGGTCCAGCCGTTCACCGCCCCGTCCAGCCGCCGCAACGTCTTGTCCCCCACCTCGGCCAGCTTGCCCGATACGCCCTCGCGCTCGCAGAGGCTCTCGGCCAGGCGGCGCGGCACGATATGGCCCAGCGCCGTATGCACCATCTGCTTGCCGTTCTCCTCTTTCGCCGCCTTGAGCCGGGCATAGACATCCTCGCCCGGGGCCATGGCCACGGTGATGGCCTCGCCCTCGCGCCAGTAGGAGCTGATCTGCAGGATCGCGGGGCCCGACAGGCCCCGGTGCGTGAACAACATCGCTTCGGAAAAGTTGGTGCCGCCGCCCTTGACCACCGCATCCACCGCCACCCCCGCCAGCGGGGTCAGCTGTTCCAGCAGCCCGGCCTCGAACGTCAGGGGCACCAGCGCCGGGCGGGTCTCGGTGACCCTCAGGCCAAAGCCCCGCGCGGTGTCATAGGCCCAGCCTGTCGCCCCCATCTTGGGGATCGACTTGCCGCCGCTGGCCAGCACCAGCGAGGCCGCACGGACCACCGAGCCGTCGGACAGCGTAGCCTCATAGCCCTCGCCCACCCGCTCGACCCGCTCCACCGACGTGCCCAGCGACAGCACCACCCCCGCCGCCCCCATGTCGTCGGTCAGCATGCGGATGATCTGTTTGGCCGAGTCGTCGCAGAACAACTGGCCCAGCGTCTTCTCGTGCCAGGCGATGCCCGCCCGATCCACGCGTTGGACGAAGTCATGCTGGCTGTACCGCGTCAGCACCGAGGTGGCGAAGCGCGGGTTCTCGCCGAGGAAATTCGCCGGACCCGTCCCCAGATTGGTGAAATTGCAGCGCCCCCCGCCCGAGATGCGGATCTTCTCGCCCGGCGCCCGCGCATGGTCGAGGATGCGCACCGATCGCCCGCGCCGCCCCGCCTCGATGGCGCACATCATCCCGGCCGCGCCTGCGCCGACGATCAGGACATCCACGGTCTGGGGCACGGTCTTCATCCCCGCCCCCTACCACGCGCGCGCCCGCGCTCAAGCAGCGAGGCCCCGCGGGCCGAGCGTTAGCGCCCCCCTCTTAGGCATCCCGCGCTCAAGCAGCGAGCGTTAGCGCCCTTCCTCTTATGATCAATGCGCCTCGTCCCAATTCCCCGCCGCCCTTGCCTCGACCACCAGCGGCACCGTCAGCGCCACGGCCGGTTCCGCGGCCCCCTCCATCACCCGCTTGATGACCGCGATGGCGGCCGGGGCCTCGGCTTCGGGGGCCTCGAAGACCAGTTCGTCGTGAACCTGGAGCAGCATGCGGGTCGAGAGCCCGGCCTCGGCCAGCGCCCCCGGCATCCGCATCATGGCTCTACGGATTATGTCGGCGGCGGCCCCCTGGATGGGGGCGTTGATGGCGGCGCGTTCGCCGAACTGGCGCTCGGCCCCCGACTTTGAGTGGATGGCGGGAATGTGGATGCGGCGGCCGAACACGGTCGAGACCGTGCCGGTCTCGCGCACCTGGGCCCTGGTGGCGTCCATATAGGTGCGGATGCCGGGGAAGCGCTCGAAATAGGTCTTGATATAGGCCCCGGCCTCGCCCTGGTCGATGTTCAGCTGGGCGGCCAGGCCGAAGGCCGAGATGCCGTAGACGATGCCGAAATTGATCGCCTTGGCGCGGCGCCGCGTCTCGGGGTCCATCTGGTCGACGGGGACGCCGAACATCTCACTGGCCGTGGCGGTGTGGATGTCGATGCCGGCGGCAAAGGCGCGTTTGAGCTCGGGGATGTCGCCGATATGGGCCAGCAGGCGCAGCTCGATCTGGGAATAGTCGGCGCTGATCAGGACATGGCCGGGGGCGGCGATGAAGGCCTGGCGGATCTGGCGGCCGGTGGAGGTGCGGATGGGGATGTTCTGCAGATTGGGGTCGGACGAGGCCAGGCGGCCGGTGGTGGCGGCGGCCAGCTGATAGGAGGTGTGGACGCGGTCGGTGGCGGGGTCGGCGGCCTCGATCAGGGCGTCGGTATAGGTGCCCTTGAGCTTGGCCAGCTGGCGCCAGTCGAGCAGGACGCGGGGCAGGTCGTGGGCCCCCTCTCCTGAAACTTGGGCGAGGTCTTCCAGCACGCTGGCGTCGGTGCCCCACTGGCCGCTGGCGGTCTTCTTGCCACCGGGCAGGTTGAGCTCGCCGAACAGGATGTCGCCGATCTGGCGCGGGCTGGCGATGTTGAACGGGCGGCCGGCGATCTGGTGGGCCTGGGCCTCCAGCTCGGCCATGCGCAGGCCGAACTCGCTGGACAGGCGTTTGAGGCGGTCGGGGTCGACGCGGACGCCGGCCCGCTCCATGTCGGCCAGGACGGCGGGCATGCCGCGCTCGAGCGTCTCATAGACGGTGACCAGATGCTTCTCCGCCAGCCGGGGCTTGAGGATGCGCCACAGACGCAGGGTCACGTCGGCGTCCTCGGCGGCGTAGCGGGTGGCCGGTTTCAGCTCGACGTGTTTGAAGGATTTCTGCGCCTTGCCGGTGCCCGCGACGGTCTTGAAACTGATCGGCTCATGCCCCAGATGCAGCCGGCTGAGCTCATCCATCCCATGCCTGTGCAAGCCCCCCTCGAGCACGTATGAGATCAGCATGGTGTCGTCGATCGGCGCCACCCGGATGCCCCTCTGGGCCATGACGGCGATATCGTATTTACCGTTCTGGGTGACCTTGAGCACCGCCGGGTTTTCCAGAATAATTTTCAAACGGGCCAGGGCGGTGGCCTTGTCGATCTGGGTCAGGGGTTCGCGGGCGTCGGTCTCCCCGCCGAAATCCAGCCCGCCCGCATTGGCCGCCGGTTCGTGCTCATGCGTCAGGGGGATGTAGCAGGCGTCATTGGGCCCGATGGCCAGCGACACGCCGCACAGGCCCGCATGGGTAGCGCTGAGGGCGTCGGTCTCGGTGTCGAAGCCGACGACCCCGGCCTCGGTGGCGCGGACGATCCAGGCGTCGAGGTCCTCGAGCCTCTGGACGCAGGCATAGGCATCGTGGTCGACGGTCTGGGCCTCGGCCGGGCCGGGGGCGACCTGACCATAGCGGGGGGTGGCCACGGGGGCGCTGGGGACTTTGGGCCGGGCGAGAAAGGCGGTGCCGTCGCGGGCCGCAGCCTTGCCGTCGCCGACGCGGCTGCGCAGCGACCGGAACTCCATCTTGTCGAGGAAGGCGGCCAGGGTCTCGGGGTCGGGGTCGCGGACTACGAAGTCCGAGATCGGCTCCGGCGCGGGAGCGTTGCAGTCCAGCCGGCACAGCTGACGCGAGAGGCGGATCTGGTCGGCGTACTCGATCAGGGTCTCGCGGCGTTTGGGCTGTTTGATCTCGCCGGCGCGGGCCAGCAGCGTGTCGAGGTCGCCGTATTCGAGGATCAGCTGAGCGGCGGTCTTGGGGCCGATGCCGGGGGCCCCGGGGACGTTGTCGACGCTGTCGCCGATCAGGGCCTGAACCTCGACCACCTTGTCGGGGGCGACGCCGAATTTCTCGAACACGGCCTCTTCGGCGAGGCGGCGCTCCTTCATCGGGTCCCACATCACCACCGACGGCCCGATCAGCTGCATCAGGTCCTTGTCGGACGAGACGATCACGGCCTCGCCGCCCGCGTCGCGCGCCCGGCAGGCATAGGTGGCGATCAGGTCGTCAGCCTCCCAGCCGGGCAGTTCGATGCCGTGGACGCCGAAGGCCGCGGTGGCCTCGCGCACCAGCGGGAACTGGGGGATCAGATCCTCGGGCGGGGCCGAGCGGTTGGCCTTGTAGAGGTCGTACATCTGATTGCGAAAGGTCTTCTCCGAATGGTCGAAGACGGCCACCAGATGGGTCGGGCCGTCCTCGCCCTTCATGTCGCGGATCAGTTTCCACAGCATGTTGCAATAGCCCTGGACGGCCCCGACCGGCAGGCCGTCGGACTTGCGCGTCAGGGGCGGCAGGGCGTGATAGGCGCGGAAAATGTAGGCCGAGGCGTCGATCATCCACAGTCGCACGGCAGGGCCGTCCTGAGATGCGGGACGGTCGGCGGAATCGGGCGCGGCGTCGGTCATGCGGCGAACATAGGCGGGCGGGCCGCCGCCGTCACGGCCTGCCTAACCCCTCAGACCGGTGATCGTGCGGTTCGGCGCGATATCTTCCGCCGAAGTGATCAGGTGGACAAGGGCCGGGCGTCCCGCGTTCCGCGCAGCGGCGAGGGCGGCGGGAAAATCCTCGGTCCGCTCGCAGCGCACGCCGAAGGCGCCGAAGGCCTCCGCGTATTTGACGAAATCGGGGTTCTTCAGATCGGTGGCGATGACCCGGTCGGGGCCCGGATAGTGGCCTTCCTGGTGCATGCGTATGGTGCCGTAGGTGCCGTTGTCGACCACCACGACGACGACATTGATGCCGTACTGGACCGCCGTGGCGAGCTCCTGACCGGTCATCAGATAGTCGCCGTCACCGGAGATGCAGATGACGTCGCGGTCCGGGTGGACGTTTTTGGCGGCGATGGCGGCGGGATAGCCGTAGCCCATGGCACCCGAGGTCGGGGCCAGCTGGGTGCGGCAGGCGCGGTGGCGATAGAAGCGGTGCAGCCAGGCGGCGAAATTGCCTGCCCCATTGGTGACGATGGCGGTCGCCGGCAGCACCCCGCCGAGGTGGGCCATGCATTCGCTCATATTGACCGCACCGGTCACCGGCACGGGCGTCGAGAAGGCCTGATAGTCGGCATGGGCGGCGGCGGCTTCGTCGTGCCAAGTCCGCTGCGGATCGATCTCCGCCAGGGCGAGGGCGGCGAGGCTGTTGTCCGCCGTGGCGCTCATCAGCGGAGTCCAGACGCGACCCAGCTCTTCGGCGCCCGGATGGATGTGGATCAGGGTCTGCGCCGTCCCTGCCCGGTCGAACAGGGTGTAGCCTTGCGTCGGATTGTCCCCCAGCCGGGCCCCGATGGCGAGGATCAGGTCGGCGGCCCTGGCCCGCGCCGTCAGCTTCGGATTGCAGCCGAGGCCGAGGTCGCCTGCGTAGTTGCTCCGGTCGTTGGACAGCAGATCCTTGCGCCGGAAGGACAGGGTGACCGGCAGGCCGATGCGCTCGGCCCAGTCGCCGATGGCCGCTGCGGCCGCTTCGGTCCAGCCGGAGCCGCCCAGAACCAGCAGCGGACGCTCGGCTCTCGCCAGACGGGCGCGGACCTGTTCGACGAAGGCCGGGTCCAGCGCCGCCTTCGCGGGCGTCACCGGCCGGATCGGAGCCGGGCCGCCGTCGGCGTGAAGGATGTCCTCGGGCAGGGCGATGACCACCGGCCCCATCCGGCCCTGAAGCGCGGTGGCGAAGGCGCGTTCGACGACCTCGACGGTGCGTTCGGGGCTCTCGATCTCGGTGGCCCATTTGGCCAGGCCGCCGAACACCTCGCGATAGTCGACTTCCTGAAAGGCACCGCGACCGCGGTCGGTCAGGGCGATCTGGCCGACGAACAGGATCATCGGCGTGGAGTCCTGATGCGCCGTATGCACGCCGATCGAGGCATGGGTCGCGCCGGGTCCGCGCGTGACCATGCAGACGCCGGGCTTGCCGGTCAGCTTGCCATAGGCTTCGGCCATGTTGGCGGCGCCGGCCTCGTGGCGGCAGGCGATGACCTGAATGTGGTCGCGCACGTCCGCCAGCGCGTCGAGCACGGCCAGATAGCTCTCGCCCGGCACGCAGAAGACGCGGTCGATGCCGTTGATGACAAGCGTCTCGACGAGACGGCGGGCGGCGGTGTTCGCGGGCTGGGTCATGCGGGGCGGGTTAGCAGATCGACCCCCGCCTTGGCCATGCGGGCGCGTTTAGTACCGCACGCCCGTCAGATATAGTCCGTCGGAAGGCGCCACGGGCCCGCAGGCCGCGCGGTCGTGCGCAGCGAGCGCCGCCGGCACGTCGTCGATCGCCCAGCGACCCAGCCCGACCTCGACCAAGCTGCCGGTCATGGACCGGACCTGTCGGTGCAGGAAGCTGCGGGCCTCGAACGTCAGTTGCACCTCTTCGCCGACGCGGGTCACGCGAACGACGTCCAGCGTCTTTTCCGGTGACCTCGACTGGCAGTTCACATCGCGGAAAGTCGTGAAGTCGTGCAGGCCGACGAGGCTCTGGGCCGCCTCATGCATGGCCCCGGCGTCCAGCGGCTTCTTCATGTGCCAGACCCGGCCCCTGTCCAGTGCCGGGCGGCCGGGCCGGTTGAGGATGCGGTAGAGATAGGCGCGACCCGTGGCGGAGAAGCGCGCGTGCCACTCATCGTCCACGGCGACGCAGTCGAGGACCGACACGGCCTCGCCGATCAGATGGGCGTTGAGCGCATTCATCACCGTGCGCTCTGGCCAGACCTTGTCGAGGTCGAAGCTGATGACCTGACCGGTCGCATGAACCCCCGTGTCCGTTCGCCCGGCGGCGGCGATGCGGACGGTCTGGCCGCAGAAGGCCGTGATGGCCGTCTCGACGGCACCCTGCACCGTCGGCTGGTCGGCCTGGGCTTGAAAGCCGTTATAGCCCGAGCCGTCGTATTCGAGGGTCAGCCGGTAACGGGCCATCAGTCTTGGCCGCTTAGGGTCGGGAAGGCGGAGCCTTCCGATCGCGGCCCGGCATGAAGCACCGTGCCGGGCGCGATCGGGAAACCGCGCAGCATTTCGTCCGGGGTCTGCGCCGCCTTGCCCGCGCGCTGTACGCGCAACAGGCGGACGACACCCTGACCACAGGCGACGCGCAGATCGCCGTCCAGAACCTCGCCCGGCGCGCCCCCGCCCTGCAGCGACGGCGCGGACATCAGCGCCTTGATCCGGACCGGCCCCTCGGGCGAGGGCGTTTCAAACCAGGCCCCCGGAAAGGGTGAGAGGCCACGGATGTGGGCGTCAACCTCTGCCGCCGGACGGGTCCAGTCGATGCGCGCTTCGGTGGGACTGATCTTGCGAGCATAGGTCGGCTCGCCCGCCTGTTCCGTACCCGCGACGACGCCGCGTTCGATGGCGGCCAGCGCGCGCGGCCAAAGGCTGGCACCGACGTGGGACATGCGGTCACCAAGGGTGGCGGCGGTGTCGTCAGGCCGGATGTCCAGCACTTCCGACAGCAGGATCGCGCCCTCGTCCAGTCCTTCGGACATGCGCATGATCTGCACGCCGGTCTGGCGGTCGCCGGCCATGATGGCGCGCTGGACCGGCGCGGCCCCGCGCCAGCGCGGCAGCAGAGAGCCGTGAAGGTTGAAACAGCCGAGAACCGGAGCGTCGAGCACCTCGCGCTTCAGGATCTGGCCGTAGGCGACGACGCAGGCGGCGTCGACTTCAAGGCTCTGAAAGGTAGAGATGGGCTCGGCGGTCTTCATCGAGGCTGGCGTGAACACCGGCAGCCCCATGGTCTCGGCAAAGGCTTGGACGGGCGACGGCGTCAGCTTCTGACCGCGACCCTTGGGCCGGGGCGGCTGCGAATAGACGGCCACGATTTCATGGCCGCTGGCGATCAGCTCGGCCAGCGACGGCACGGCGAAGTCGGGAGTTCCCATGAAGGCGAGGCGCATCAGAGTGGGTCCGGGTTCGCGCGAATGATCCGCGCTCAAGTAGCGCGAAGCGCGGTAGCGCCAAACAAAAAGACGCTATTCCCAGCGCGTGGAAACGCCACCGCCCTCGTCCCACTCGCCGCCAGCGTCCAGGGCGTCGTCGAAATCCAGCAGCCGGTCCAGCACCACGCCCGCGATGACACCCAGGGCGGCGACGCCGATCAGGGTCACGACGCTGCCGATGCCGATCTTTTCGTTGCGCGTCAGGCGGCGGCGACCGTTCGGGTCGACGATGCGGTCGCGGTTGCGCTTGAGCCGGGCCATCAGGCGGCCAGCCTTGCGTTCTTCTTGACCTTGGCCACGGCGCGATCGCGCTTCAGCCGCGACAGATGGTCGATGAACAGCACGCCGTTCAGATGATCCATCTCATGCTGGACGCAGACGGCGTACAGACCGTCGCACTCTTCCTCGACCGTCTCGCCCGTATAGTTCAGGTAGCGGACGCGCGCGCGCGCCGGACGCTCGACGGAATCGAAATAATCCGGAATTGACAGACAGCCCTCTTCGTAAGGGATCGTCTCTTCAGAGGTCCACAGAATTTCGGGGTTGACAAAATAGCGCGGGTTGCGGCGCTCGGCGTCCCGTTTTTCTCGCTCCTCGTCCGTCATTTCGCCCGTCTCGGAATCGCAAACGACGCCGTCGCGGTCGCACAGATCCATGACGACGACCCGGCGGGTGTCGCCAATCTGCACGGCGGCCAAGCCAATGCCCGGCGCGTCGTACATCGTCTGAAGCATGTCATCCATCACGCAGCGCAATTCATTCGTCACCGCCTCCACTTGGGTCGAGACCTGTTTGAGCACCGCCAGGTCGGCGGGGTTGTCGATGGTGAGGATGCGACGGATGGCCATGCTCGCGAGGTAGGCGCAGGGGGGCGAAAGGTCAAGATTTCCCGGCGTCGTGCGGGGTCAGCAAGCCGCGCCGGGCAAGGCCCTCGGCTTGCGGTCCTCGCCTATGGCGACATAGGTGAAGACGCCCTCGGTGACCCGCACGGCCTCGGCGTGGGCCGCGTTGCGAGAGCGCTTCCAGGCCTCGACATGCACCCGGATCGAGGTGCGGCCGGCCTTCAGCACCGTGGCGTGCAGCGAGACTTCGTCGCCGACGGCAACGGGCTGGTGAAAGACCATGGCGTCCAGGGCGATGGTCACGCACCGTCCCTGCGCCATCTCGAACGCCGGCGTCGCGCCCGCCAAGTCCATGTGGGCCAGCAACCAGCCGCCGAAGATATCGCCCTCGGGGTTGGTGTCGGCGGGCATGGCGATGACACGGCCGACCAGCCGGCCCTTGGGCTCCGCGGCTTCGGGCATTCTAAAACGCGCTCTCACCCGTGATCGCCCGGCCCAGGATCAGGGCGTGGACGTCGTGGGCGCCCTCATAGGTGTTGACCGTCTCGAGGTTCATGGCGTGGCGCATGACGTGCATCTCGCCGGTGATTCCGGCACCGCCGTGCATGTCGCGGGCGACGCGGGCGATATCCAGCGCCTTGCCGCAGTTGTTGCGCTTCATCATCGAGATGGCCTCGGGCACCCAGGCCCCCTGGTCGAGCAGCCGACCCAGCGCCAGCGCGCCCTCGAAACCGAGGAAGATTTCGGTCTGCATGTCGGCCAGCTTCTTCTGCACCAGCTGGCGCGACGACAGCGGGCGGCCGAACAGCATGCGCTCGCCGACATAGTCCCGGGTCAGGTGGAAACAGGCCTCGGCCGCGCCCATGGCCCCCCAGGCGATACCGTAGCGGGCCTTGTTCAGGCACGAGAACGGCCCGCGCAGGCCCTTGACGCCCGGCAGCAGGTTCTCTTCCGGCACGAAGACGTCGTTGAGGCCGATGTCGCCGGTGATGGAGGCGCGTAAGGACAGCTTGTCGCCGATCTTGTCGGTGGTGAAGCCGTCCATGCCGCGTTCGACGATGAAGCCGCGGATGACCTCATCTTCCCCTGGAGAATCGGCCAGCTTGGCCCAGACGATGGCCAGATCGCTGATCGGGCTGTTGGTGATCCAGTATTTCGCCCCGTTCAGGCGATAGCCGCCGTCGACCTTGACCGCCCTGGTCTTCATCGAGGCCGGGTCCGAGCCGCCATCGGCCTCGGTCAGGCCGAAACAGCCGACCAGTTCGCCGGCCGCCATGGGCGGCAGGAAGCGCATCTTTTGCTCTTCCGAACCGAAGGCGTAGATCGGATACATGGCCAACGACGACTGCACGCTCATGGCCGAGCGATAGCCGCTGTCGACCGCCTCGATCTCGCGCGAGATCAGGCCATAGGCGACGTGGCTGACCGACGAGCCGCCATACTGTTCCGGCAACATGGCCCCCAGAAAGCCCATCTCGCCCAGTTCGGTCATGATGGCGCGGTCGAAGGTCTCGTCGCGGAAGGCGGCGACCACGCGAGGCAGCAGTTTCTCGCGGGCATAGGAACGCGCCGCATCCTGGATCATCCGCTCGTCGTCGGTCAGCCGACCCGACAGGTCCAGCGGATCGTCCCAGCGGAAGGTCTTGTGCGGGGCGGTGGAACCGTCGGCCATGGGTGGTCTTTCCTAAGCGTGTCGGGGGCGCATGGCCGAATCGTCGTCCGATCCCGGCATCCCCCCTGTTCTGGCGCGCGGTTTAGGCCAAAATGCACCGGTCGGGTAGAGGGATGACCCGACGCAGGTTAGGCTGTCTACATGATCCGCACGCTGAACCGTTTGTTCGTCGAACACCCACGCGAGGTGAACGAAAGCTATTTCCACCACATGGCCGCGTCGGCGCGGTTCGGCTTTCGCCTGCTGAAGCTGGCAGGTTGCGCCTTCGTGCACGGCCTGGTGCCCGGCCTCTACAAATCAACCGTGTCGAAAGAAGTCTGTCGCATGGCCGAGGAAGTGGGCGGCCGCGCCACGGAAGCGCGCGAGAGCCGCATGCGGGACGCGGGCGCCTGGGACCCGGGCCTCTAGAGGAAGGAATAGGGGTCCACGTCGACGGTCAGCCGCACCGATCCGGGAATCTTCACCCGCGCCAGCCACGCCCGCAGAAAACCCTGAAGGTCCACGTCCCGGTCGGCGCGGACCAGCAGACGCTTTCGGCGGCGACCACGCACCAGCGCCAGCGGCGCATCGGCGGGGCCGTAGACTTCCAGGCGCTCAGCGTTCGGGATGGACTGGGCGGGCGCGCTGGCCGTCGCCTCGACCGCCGCGCCGTTCTCACCCGACAGGATCAGCGCCGCCAGTCGGCCGTAGGGCGGCAGGGACGCCGCCTCCCTTTCCGCCATCTCGGCTTCCACGAAGGCGTCGCGGTCGCCGGCCGCCAGTGCCATCAGCACCGGATGCTCCGGCGTCCAGGTCTGCAGAATGGCTCGACCCGGCCGGTCGGCGCGGCCGGCGCGGCCCGTCGCCTGGGTCAGCAACTGGAAAGTACGCTCCGCCGCCCTCAGGTCGCCGCCACGCAGGCCAAGGTCCGCGTCCACCACCCCGACCAGCGTCAGACGCGGGAAGTTGTGGCCCTTGGCCGCCGCCTGCGTCGCCACCAGAATATCGATCTCGCCGTCTGCCATCCGCTGGATCAGTGCCCTGGCCGACTTGCCGTCGGGCACGGTGTCCGAGCTGAACACAGCCGTGCGCGCCTCTGGGAACAGCTGGCGCACCTCTTCCTCGACCCGCTCCACGCCCGGGCCGACTGATACCAGCGTGTCTTCAGCCCCGCATGACGGGCAATGTTTCGGGCGAGCCATGGTGAAGCCGGTAAGGTGGCAGACCAGCCGCCCGGTGTAGCGATGCTCGACCAGCCAGCTGTCGGTGTCGGGCGCCGTCATCCGGTGTCCACAGGCGCGGCACAGCACCACCGGAGCATAACCGCGCCGGTTCAGGAACAGCAGGGTCTGCTCGCCGCGCAGCAGCGTCTCGCCGATGGCTTCCCGGAGCGGCTGCGACAGCCAAGTCTGGGGATCGGGTGGGGTCTGGCGCAGGTCCAGCAGGGATATGTCCGGCAACACCGCCGTCCCATGCCGCGCCGCCAGCTTCAGCCAGCCGTAGCGGCCCTGGTGCGCGTTCCACAGCGTCTCCAGTGACGGCGTGGCCGAGGCGAGGACCACCGTGGCCCCCTCGATCCGCGCCCGCGCCACGGCCAGGTCGCGACCGTGATAAACGAGGCCCTCGTCCTGTTTGAACGAGCCGTCGTGTTCCTCGTCCACCACCACCAGCCGCAGATTGGCGTAGGGAAGGAACAGGGCCGAGCGCGCGCCGACGACGATGTTGCACCGCCCGGCGACGACCGCCTCCCAGACCTGTCGACGACGCGGCGGATTGATTCCGGAATGCCATTCTGCGGGCGAGGCCCCGAAGCGCGCCGCAATCCGCGCGATCAGGGCCTGGGTCAGGGCGATCTCGGGCAGCAGGATCAGGATCTGCGCCGTCGGATCAGCCTTCAGCGTCCGCGCCGCAGCCTCCAGATAGGCCTCGGTCTTGCCCGAGCCGGTGACCCCGTCCAGCAGGAACGGCGCAAAACCGCTCCGGGCCGTGGCCTCGGTGATCACGTCCGCAGCCGCCGCCTGGTCCGGGTTCAGCGTCGCCGGCGCATGGTCGGGATCGGGCGCGTCAAAGGCGGCCACCGCCTCGATCTCGATTACCTCCAGCACGCCCTCCTCCAGCAGACCCTTGACCACACCCGACGACACAGCCGCAGCCAGCGCGAGATCGGGACCGGGCATGGAGCGCTGGCCAAGCGCCTCCAGCACCGCCGTGCGCGCCGCCGTGGGTCGGGCCGGCACCCGCTCGCCGACCCGCTGCACCCGTCGTTCGGGCCGCGGTTGCGGCGCGCGCAGCCCCTTCAAAGTGGTCGCGGCCATCTCGCCCGGCGCGCTCAACGTCCAGCGCGCGGCCCATTCGACGAAATCCACGGTACCTTCCGGCAGGCGCGGATCGTCCAGCACATGGTCGATGGCCTTGAGCCGCCGGTTCGAGCCGGTCGTCTCGCGCGCCTCCGAGACGATGCCCCGCATCAGCCGTGGACCCAAGGGCACGGCGACCTGATCGCCGCGCTGGACCACGACCCCCGCCGGGATTTCGTAGTCGAAGGCTTCCGGCACCGGCAGGGGAATGAGGACGCTGGCGACTTTCAAATCCTCCCCCCTCGGGGGAGGTGGCGCGGCGCGGCTTCGCGTCGTGACGGAGTGGGCTCACCGCACACACGGGAGTCCAGGGTCGGCCCCCTCCACCATGCTGCGCATGGTCCCCCTCCCCCGATGGGAGAGGATTTGGCTCGCGCTTGCGTCAGACGGGCGCTAAACACCGGCACCATGAAACTCTTCCTCGACACAGCCGACGTCGCCGTCATCAAGGACATGGTCCCCACCGGCATGGTGGACGGCGTCACCACCAATCCCTCTCTGATCGCCAAATCCGGTCGCAACATCGCCGAGGTCATCGCCGAGATTTGCGCCCTCGTCGAGGGGCCGATCTCCGCAGAGGCCGTGGCGACCGATTTCGAGACGATGGTAAAGGAGGGCGACAAACTGGCCGCCATCGCCCCCAATGTGGTGGTGAAGCTGCCCCTGACGTGGGACGGCCTGCGCGCAACGCGGGTTTTCGCGGACAAGGGCATCAAGACCAACGTCACCCTGTGCTTCTCGGCCGCCCAGGCCCTGCTGGCTGCCAAGGCCGGAGCGACCTTCGTCTCGCCCTTCGTGGGCCGGTTGGAAGACCACGGTGCCGACGGCATCGCCCTGCTCGAAGAGATTCGGGTGCTGTATGACGTGCATGGCTTTGACACGCAGATTCTCGCCGCCTCGCTGCGCCATCCGGCCCATGTCAGCGCCGCCGCCATCGCCGGGGCCGACGCCGCCACCCTGCCCGCCGAAACTTTCCGGGCCCTGGTCAAGCACCCGTTAACCGACAAGGGGCTTGATGCCTTCTTGGCCGACTGGGGCAAGACCGGCCAGTCCATTCTGTAGTTCGCCTCGAGGAGAGGGCCGTGAGCGTTTCGCCAGACCTTTCCACCGCACCGCACGAGCCGCATTGGCCCGAAATCCGCGCGTGGCTGCAAGCCAATCCCCAGACCCTGCTGGACGATCGCTCCCTGTTGGAAGAGGTCGGGCTGAAGCCGCACGGGCGCAATGTGGTCGAGTTCGGCCGCGCCGCGCTGACCCGGCTGGAAGAGGTCGCCGAGCGCGAGGCCGACGCCAGGAAGCGGATCGAGAGCATCGCGCGCGCCAATTTCGCCGCCCAGACCCAGACCCATGTCGCGGCGCTGGACCTGATGGAGGCGCGAAACCTCTCTGACCTCGCCCGACGTCTCGACGCGGTGGCGCAGGGACGCTTCGGCCTGGCCGGGGCCGCCATCGCGCTGGAAAAGCCCGGTGGCGTGCCGTTCGGCTGGCGCGGTCTTGAGGTCGGCGGCGTCGACGGCTTGCTGGGCGAACATGGACTGACCTGGCTGGGCCAGAATTTCGCCGGTCTGAACCTGTTCGGCGCGGCCGAAGCCGAGGTGAAGTCCGTCGCCCTGATCCGCATGTCTCCCGCCTTCCCGGGTTCGGACCTGTCGACCCGTCACGCCCTCTGCGCTTTCGGCTCTCCGGAAGAAGAGGGCTTCACCTCGACCATGGGCTGTGAACTGGTCGCCTTCATCGCCCGGGTGGTGGAGCGCACGGCCGAACGATGGCCCATTCTAAGTTGACGGGGTCCGAAGCGCTCTCCGCCTGGCTGGAGCATCTGGCGCACGAGCGTCGGCTGTCGCCCCGAACGCTGGAGGCCTACGGCCATGTCGGCCGACTTTATCTCGCCTTCCTGGAGCGCCACCGTGGCGGGCTGCAAAACCTGTCCGACCTCGGCGCGATCACGGCGGCCGAAGTCCGCGCCCATCTGGCCGAGCGACGCTCCGGTGACCGGCCGCTGGGTGCGCGCTCGATCAGCCAAACCCTGTCGGCTATCCGCGCCTTCCACGGCTTTCTCGACCGCCGCTGCGCCACCCCGGCCCCGCAACTGGCCTTGGTGCGCGGTCCGCGGGTCAAGGCTACCCTGCCGCGCCCCGTGACCGAGGATCAGGCACGAGGCCTTTTGCACGAACCGGACGCCGATCCCGACGCGCGGCCTTGGGAGGCAGCGCGCGACCGGGCCGTTCTGACTCTGCTCTACGGCTGTGGCCTGCGCATATCGGAGGGCCTGGTCCTGACCCGCGCCGACGCGCCTATGGCCGAGACACTGCGGGTCACGGGCAAGGGCGGCAAGACCCGGCTCGCGCCTGTGCTTCCGGCCGTGCGGGACGCCGTGGAAGCCTATCTGGCGCTGCTGCCCTTCCCTCTCGCACCGTCGGACGCCCTGTTTCGCGCGCGCCGTGGCGGACCGCTGAGCCCGCGCCACGTCCAGGCGACGGTCCAGCGCCTGCGCGGCCGTCTGGGCCTGCCCGCCAGCGCCACGCCCCACGCGCTACGGCACAGTTTCGCCAGCCACCTGCTGGGTGCCGGGGCGGATTTGCGCTCCATCCAGGAATTGCTGGGTCACGCCAGCCTGTCGACGACGCAGAAATACACCGCCGTGGACTCGGCGCGGCTGCTCGACGCCTATTCAGCGGCTCATCCCCGGGCCTAGAGCGAAATCGGTCTTGATGGACGCAGTCCATCAAGGCTCAGATTTCACTCCAGCATGATTCTGGACCATTTTTTGGATTCAGGTCGATTCGACCTGAAGCAAAAGTGGTCTAGACTGCCGCTGATAAGTCGGCGAGGACGGCTTGAACACGGAACGTCAAAGGGACCCGGACCGTCCGACGACGGTGCCGAAAGGTCTCGGGATCAGGCCTGCATCGTCCAGCCTTCGACGCCCATGGCCGCCTGTTTGACGGCTTCGGAACGGGTGGGGTGGGCGTGGCTGATGCGGGCCAGATCTTCGGACGCGCCGCCGAAGGCCATGGCCACGCAAGCCTCGCCGATCAGCTCTCCGGCCTGCGGCCCCATGATGTGGACGCCCAGAATGCGGTCAGTGGTCGCGTCGGCCAGCACCTTGGCGTAGCCGTCGGTCTCATGGTTGATCTTGGCGCGGCTGTTGGCGCTGAAGGGGAATTTGCCCGTCTTGTAGGCGACCCCGTCCTCCTTGAGCTGGTCCTCGGTCTTTCCAACCCAGGCCACCTCCGGAAAGGTATAGACCACGCTCGGCACCAGATTGTAGTCGACGTGGCCCGCCTTGCCCGCGATCAGCTCGATGGCGGCGACGGCGTCTTCCTCGGCCTTGTGGGCCAGCATGGGGCCGGCGGTCACGTCGCCGATGACCCAAACACCATCCGCCACCTTGAAGTGATTGCCGACGATGACGCCGCGTTTGTCCGTCTCGACGCCCACGGTCTCGAGCCCCAGTCCGGCTGTGTAAGGACGCCGGCCGATGGCGACCAGCACGACATCGCCGCTCAGGGTCCCGGCTGCCCCGCCAGCAGCGGGTTCGACCGTCAGTTCCACGCCATCCTTGACGGCCTTCGATCCCGTGACCTTGGAGCCCAATTTGAACGTCATGCCCTGTTTGGTCAGGACGCGCTGGAAGGCGGTGGCCAGATCGGAATCCATGCCGGGCGTGATGCGCGGCAGATATTCGACGACCGTGACCTCGGCCCCCAGACGGCGCCAGACGGAGCCCAGCTCTAGTCCGATGATGCCGGCACCGACGACGATCAGATGCTTGGGGACGGCCGACAGAGACAGCGCGCCCGTCGAATCTACGACCCTGCCCTCGACGAAGTTGACGCCCGGCAGCGGAGTCGGCTCGGAGCCTGTGGCGATTACGATGTTCTTCGTTTCCAGCACGGATACCGAACCGTCAGCGGCCGTGACCTCGATCTTTCCGGGACCGACGATCTTCCCGCGACCCTTGATCCAGTCCGCCTTGTTCTTTTTGAACAGGAATTCGATGCCCTTGGTCAGGGCCGTCACGCTGTCGGCCTTCTGTTTCATCATGACGGGCAGATTCAGTTTCGGCGTGACCTCGATGCCGATGTTGACGAACGTCTTCGAGGCCGCCTCATACATCTCCGAAGCGTGGAGCAGGGCCTTGGACGGCATGCAGCCGACGTTCAGGCAGGTCCCGCCGAGGGTCTCGCGCATCTCGACGCAGGCGACCTTCAGTCCCAGCTGCCCGGCGCGGATGGCGGCGTTGTAGCCACCCGGACCGCCGCCGATGATGACGACGTCATAGGAAGCGGCTTCGGCCATGGGGTTTCTCTGTCTTTCGGGCGCTGGGGGAGGCGCGGGGAACCTAACGGCGCGCCGGGCCGCGTCAACCGTGGGGCAGATATAGGCTGTCTCGCTCGGTAGGCCAGTCGGCCGGGAGTCAGGCGGCGGCGGCGGCCTGCGCCATTGGCAGGGTGATCGAGACCTCCGCGCCGTGTCCGGGCGCCGCTTCGATCGACAGGGTGCCGCCAGACTGGCGCGCGAAGGCGTAGGCCTGCGACAGGCCCAGTCCCGCCGCGCCTTCGCGGGTGGTGAAGAAGGGTTCGACGGCGCGCTCGGCCACGTCGCGGTCCATGCCCGGACCGTCGTCGCGAACGCTCAGACGGACGCCGCCTTCCAGCAACGCCTCAAGGCGAACCGCCACCGATCCCTTGCCGTCCAAGGCGTCCACCGCGTTCCGGGTCAGGGCCTTGACCGCGCCTTCGAATGCGACGGGGTCCAGCCGCACCGGCGTCTCGACCGACGGCCCTTCGATCATCAGATCGATCCCGGGACCCGCCAGCGCGCGCAGACGTGACTCCATCCCGCGCAGCAGGGCTGCCGCGTCCAGCGCCCTGCTGGTCGGCGCGTCGTCGCCCTGCGAGAAGGCGGTCAGACGGCGGGTCAGCACTTCTCCGCGCTGGCCCGCGGCCAGAGCGGCCTGACCCAGGCGCCGCACCCGGGCCGGATCGTCCGCCTGGCGCAACATCATGTCCAGCGCTCCGTTCATGACGCCCAACAGAGCATTGAAATCGTGCGCAAGACCGCCGGTCAGCCGCCCCACGTTCTCCATCCGCCGGCCGCCTTCGAGCTCGGCCTCGGCGTCGGCCAGGGCCTTGGCGGCGGCGGCGCGGGCGGCGGCGGCCTCCGCGCGGGCGGAAGATGCCGTGGCCAGGGCCTCGGTGGCCTCCCGGCGGGCGGCCTCAGCGTCTTGGCGGAGCGCGGCCTCGCGGGCCTTGACGGGCCCCTCCGGCACGGTGTCATCGGCGGGAGAAGAGCCGGTGGCGGCCGCGGCCTCTTCGCCAGCGAGCGCGCGTTCGCCAGCCAGCAACAGGGCATCCACCCGGCCCTCGACGTCGCTCAATGGCAGGATGGACCAGCGGATACCGTCTTCCCCGTCCCTTCGCGACAGGATCGGCCCGGCCCCGCCCGCCCGAGCGATCAGGGCGGCGCGCAGGACCCGGCGGCCTTCGACGCGTTCATCTTCGCCGAGGAACAGGTCGACGAAATCTCCATCCACCGCGTCGCGGCCCAGCACCAGCAGCGCCGTCTGGTTGGCCTCTCGCACGCGTCCGTCGGCGTCCACGACCACCAGCGCGCTGGCTGCGGCTTCGAAGACCCGGCGGGTCAGGGCGTCGCCGTCCGCGGCGGGTTTTACAGGCAAGGGGTCCGGCGTTTGCAGGCCTTCGGTCTCGACAATGGCGGCGGTCGAGCCGGTGATCTGGCCCAGTTCATTCTTGATCGGCATGGCCGTGACCGAGACCAGCATGGTCTTGTGCGAGGACGGATTGGCCAGCAAGTGCTGGAAGCCCTTCACCGTCTGGCCGCGCAGGGCCCGCGCGCTGGGCAGCAAGTCGGGCGGCACCGGCCGGCCGTCGGGGAAGGTGATGCCCCAGGTCGCCGAATGGAACCGCAGGCCGATCAGCTCCGCGTCGCGACGGCCCAACAGTTGATGCGCGGCGCGGTTAGCGAAGACGAACTTGCCGTTCTTGTCGGTCTCGACCAGGGCGACGGGGATGGCGTACACCGTCTCGAACAGCCGCTTTTCGGATTCCTCGGCCACGCGCTGAGCCAGATCCATCTGGTCCGAAGTGTCGACGTGGCGCGAACGGTTCGAGATGGCCAGCCACAGGCCGATCAGCCCGACAAGCCAGCCCACGACAGCCAAGCCCGCCAGAACCCACATCCAGTTGACCTGGCCTTCGAGAAACATGCGACCCGACTGTCTCGTTCTGGCGCCACGCGCGCCCGTTCGGGAGACACCTTGCAAACGGCGAACCGAACCGGTCGGATTTCGCCCCAAAGGCGACCTAGCCGGGCGCGCCCGCGTGGTCCAGCAATAGTGTTGACCGGCCCGCCCGTGACACAAAAAAGGGGGGCTGGGCGTCGCCGCCTGGCCCCCCGACTTCTTCTCAGCGGGATGCCTCAGAAGGCGACGCGCATGACCAGCTGATAGACCGGCCCGGCGCTTTCGGTTTCCAGCTCATACTCATCGTAGTCGCGGTTGCGCTGGTCGTCGACGCTGTCGAACTTGTCGAACACTTCGTCCTTGGACGAGTCGAGCAGGTTCGAGCCGGTCAGGCGCACGACGATGTTGGAACCGATCTGCTTCTCAATGAATATCTCCAGGTCGGGCCCATAGGAGGTCACCAGCTCTCTTGCCAGGACGCGGCTCCCGGCGTCGCCCTGCTTACGGTAGGTGGCGCCGAAGGCCGCGCCCCAGGTCGGGATGTCCTGGGTTAAGCCGAAGTTCAAAACATAGTCCGACTGGTCGTTGAAGCGACGCGAGCCGAAGATGTCTCGGATCGAGCTGTCCAGCCAGGAGTAGTTCAGGAAGACGCCGGTCGACTCCATGCCGATGAAGTCCAGTGGCGTGGAGAGGTCGAACTCGACGCCAGAGACACTGCCGCCGCCGACGTTGTCCACGGTATAGATGGAGGTGCCGGGGCCAGCCGAGCCTTCCAGGCCGGTGTTCACTTCCTCGACCAGGTTGTCGATCTCACGCCAGAAGACGTTGATGCCAGCGATGCCGCGACGGCCCAGGCGACGCTCCAAGCCTAGGTCGAAGCCGACGGACGTCTCGGGCTGCAGGTTGGGATTGCCGACGAAGTCCTCGTCGCCGAACTCCTCTTCGAGCAGCGCGGGTGACAGGCGGTTGAAGTTGGGGCGGCGCACGGTGCGGGCGGCCGAGAAGATGATTCGTTCCGTCTCGCTGACGCGGATGCGGGCGCTGAACGAGGGCAGCAGCTCAGCGTAGTCGTTCTCGGTGGTCTGCAGGGCCGGGGCGACGGTGCGGTCGACGATGGTGACGTCGGTCGTCTCGTAGCGCAGGCCGGCTTCCCAGGCGAAGGCTCCGTTCTCGCCCGACACCATGACGTAGGGGTCGATGCGGGTCTCCTCGATCGAGGAGTCGCCGCCGGGCACTGCGGTGGCCGGGCCGAAGGCGGGAACCGCCGGGCGCGGGGCCGGGGCGTTGGGCACGTTGAAGCGGATGCGCGGTGTCTCTGCGACCAGGCTCTCGCGCTCCTTGCTGTTGACCTGAACGCCAAACTCCAGGTCGAGGCCGTTGGACAGGTCGATCTTGTGCTCGACCGCCCCCTTCCACTCCTCGTCCTGAATGTCGACGAACGTCGAGTCGAGCGTGAAGCGGTCCTCCTCGGGGAAGATGATCGCGTCGCGCAGGTATTCCGACTCGGACTCGAACTCGTACTGCTCGTCGTCGATGGAGGCGTAGGCCAGCTTGAAGGTCGTTTCGCCGCCTAACATCTCGCGCTCATAGCGGCCGCGCAGCGACAGGTTGTCGGTGCGGATGTCCAAGTCGTTGTCATTGACGGTCAGCAGATTGGCCGCGTTCTCGATGCCGCCGCGGTACTCGATCGAGCCCTCGTCCTGAAATCGGTCGGTGCGCACGAACACGCCCGACAGGTCCAGGGTGCCGCCGCCGACCTCGACCTCATAGCCCGCGTTGAAGCCATAGTCGGTGCCGTCGCGGACGTCGGTCTGGACCTCGGTATTGTCCAGGGTGCCGCCGGGCTCGTCGAAGCGCTGGCTGAACTTGTCCTTGGGGTTGCGACGATCCTGGACATTGGTGCCGACCACGAGCCGGCCCGGGCCGACCTGGCCGCCCCACACAGCGCCGTAGGTGCCGCCGAACTGGCCGTAGGCGCTGTCAGGGAAGGCGATGGCGCCCAGGCGGACATAGCCGCCGTCCAGCGAGAGGGCGTCGCGCAGCACGATGTTGATGGTGCCGGCCACGGCGTCGCCCGACCGGTTGGCCGAGGATGACCGAACCACCTCGACCCGCTCGATCAGCTCGGCGGGGATACGGTCCACGAAGAAGGAACGGTCCACGCCACCGCCGGGCACTTCCTCGCCGTCGATAAGGATCTTGGTGTAGCCCGGCTCCAGGCCGCGCAAACGTACGCCGTCGGATTCCAGTATGTCCGACAGGAAGGCGACCGAGGGCACGCGCTTCAGGGCGTCTCCAACGGTCAGCGGTTCGAACCGCTGGAAATAGTCCAGGTCATAGGACAGGGTCGGGACAATGTCGTCCGTGCGGTTTCGCAGGGCTGGTTGGCCGGTGACGATGACGTCCTCAACGGCGGTGACCGGGCCTTCGGGAGGCGCAGTCTGGGCGAAGGCCGGCACGGCGAAGGCGAGCGGCGCCAGAGCGCCGCCGAGCAAGAGTGCGAGTTTCATGATAGGCGTCCCCGATGATCCGATCGACCCCCCGGTCGTCGGCTCTGATCAGCGCAGCTAAGCCGTGACGGCGACGCCGATACGACGGTTCAACGAAGAAAAGTCGTCGGTTTGGCTACACCCGCATGACAAACCGTCCGGCTCGGAACGTTTATTCGCCATCGCTACACGGAACCGTCATCGAGATCGCATTGACGGTCCGCCAGCGTCATGGTGAGGGCTGGAACATTCATTATCGCGGGGGCGCGCATGACCATCCGAATCCTGACCGTCGCGGTCGCCTCTGCGGCTCTGCTGGCGGCCTGCGCCACGTCCGAGGTCGACTATCAGGGCGAGGGCGAGGGTTTCGTCGGTCCGGGCGCACCGGTCAGGGCGACGCTGGAGACGCCGTCTGTCGGCACCGCAGGGGGCGAGGATGCCGCCGACGACCCGGCGATCTGGGTCGGGCGGTCAGCCGTGACAATCAAGGGCGTCGCCACGCCGGGCTTCGTCGCGGGCACGGACAAGAAGGCGGGGCTCTACATCTACGGTCTGGACGGCGCGGTACTTCAGTTCCTGCCCGAGGGCCTGCTGAACAACGTCGACGTCACCGAAGGTCTCAGCGTCGGCGGACGGTCCCAGGTGGTGCTGGGCGCCAGCGACCGGACGCCGGGCAAGACCGGCGTGTCCCTGTACCTGTTCGATCCGGCGGCGAGTGACGACGGCGTACGGCCCTGGGGGGCGATCACGACGGACGTGATCGAGCCCTATGGCTTCTGCTTCGCCCGGCGCGGAAACGAGGTCCACGCCGTCCTCGTCGGCCACGAAGGCGAGGTGCGACAGTTCCTCCTGACCGCCGACGCCGCAGGGCGACCCTCTGCGCGCGAGGTCCGGCGCTTCGACATCGGCACGATCTCGGAAGGCTGTGCCGCGGACGAGGCGACGAACGCCCTCTACCTGGCTGAGGAGAACGTCGGCGTCTGGCGCTACGGCCTGGACCCCGCGTCGGGTGCCGGCCGCACGCTGGTTCAGGGAATCGCCCCTGACCTCCTGGTCGCGGACGCCGAGGGCCTGACCATTCTCGCCGACGGCGACGCGCGCTATCTGATCGGCTCCAGCCAGGGCGACTCGGCCTTCCCGGTCTGGCGCATCGACGGCCCCGCACCCGCCTATGTGGGCCGCTTCATCGTCGGCGAGGGCGCCGTGGACAAGGTGACCGGCACAGACGGCCTGGCGGCGCTCGGCGGCCCGGTAGGACGCTTCCCGGAAGGCCTCGTGGTCGTTCAGGACGACGTCAACGACGTCGGCACCCAGAACTTCAAATACATCGACTGGCGCGACATCAGGGCCGCGCTGGGCCTTTAGGCCGTCCGGCGGCCAAACCGGTCGGTCAGGCCAAAGAACGCGATGCCGCCCGGGATCAGCCAATAGGTCTCGCCCGGAAGCCACCGCGCCGCTCTCAAGGCGGGGGTCGGGGCGACCAGTCCGGACCGCTCATGTCGTCCGCTAGCGCTCCAGCAGCGAGCGACCGCTTAAAGAGCGGCAGCGCCCAAGGAAAGATTTCTCGACTGGAGCGGGCGAAGAGATTCGAACTCTCGACCCCAACCTTGGCAAACTCACGCAGCCCAAGCGTAAAAACAGAAAAGCCCGGTCACGCGGACCGGGCTAGCTGGACTTTCGACTGGAGCGGGCGAAGAGATTCGAACTCTCGACCCCAACCTTGGCAAGGTTGTGCTCTACCACTGAGCTACGCCCGCACTTCAGTCGGAGGCGGGCGTATAGCGGACCGTCGGCTCGCTCCGCAAGCCTCTTTTTGGCTGGCCGCAGTCACAAGGCTCCACCTTGTCGACCCGACGCGGCCTGACGCTTCGCGCCGTCCGCGCTCGAGCAGCGAACGACCCCGTCGCGAGCGGTAGCGCCCTAACGGGGCGCCAATCTTATGGCCCCATCAAGCCGGATGCATTCGCCGTTGATGTAGACGTTACGGGCCAGTTCCAGCACCAGCGAGGCATAGTCGGCGGGCGTGCCGAGACGGCTGGGGAAGGGGATGGCGGCGGCCAGGGCGTCCTGAATCTTCTGGTCCATGCCGGCCATCATCGGCGTCCACATGATGCCGGGCAGGATGGTGTTGCAGCGGATACCTTCCTGGGCCAGGTCGCGCGCGACCGGCAGGGTCATGGCATAGACGCCGCCCTTGGACGCGGCATAGGCCGCCTGGCCGATCTGGCCGTCCTGGGCCGCCACCGAGGCGGTGTTGACGATCAGGCCGCGCTCGCCGTCGGCCATGGGCTCCAGCGTCACCATGCCGGCCGCAGACTGCGACAGGACGCGGAAGGTGCCGAACAGATTGACGCGCACGGTGCGCTCGAACTGGGCCATGTCGTGGGCGCGGATCTCGCCAGTGTCCTTCTTGCGACTGACGGTTTTCTGGCCCGTGGCGATGCCGGCGCAGTTGACGGTCAGCCGCTCCTGGCCGTGGGCGGCGCGCGCCTTTTCGAAGCCCGAGGCGACCGAGGCGTCATCCGTCACATCGACCAGACAGAACACGCCGCCAATCTCTTTCGCGATCGCCTGGCCCTTCTCGGCATTCATGTCGAACAGGGCGACCTGCGCCCCGGTCGCGGCGATGGCGCGCGCGGTGCCCTCGCCCAGACCGGAGGCTCCACCCGTCACCACCACCGCGATCGACCCGTCGAGTTTCATGGCCGGAGCCCCTATATTGATTTTGAACCTGAGAACGTCGCGGGGATTTAGCCGCCATGACCACGAATGCCAAACCCGTCACGCCGGAAGACGCGCTGGACCCGTCGCGCGCGCTCGTGCCCTCGGTGCAGCGAGTCAATGAGGTGCGGGTGCAGAAGGGCTTCTGGCCCAAGATCCGGCGCACGGCGGCCCGCATCCCCTTCGCCCGGCAGGTGGTCAGCGTCTGGTATTCAGCCCGCGATCCAGAGACGCCGACAGCGGCCAAGGGGATCATGCTGGGAGCGCTGGCCTATTTCGTCCTGCCTATCGACGCCATTCCGGATATTTTCGCCGTGGTCGGTTTCACCGACGACGCAGCGGTCATCGCGGCCTTGATCGCCACCCTGGGCACCAACATCAAGCGTCGTCACAAGGATCAGGCCGACGCCGCGCTGGAGCGGCTGCGCGAGGACTAGAGCAGCCGCCCGCTGAGTTGAATCGAATGTGATCGAGCGGGGGATTCCCATCGGGTCCGAACCGTGAGTCCATGGGTCTTCTGATTGGGAGGCTATTATGGGCAAGGCGCGTT
>NZ_JBDNHO010000100.1:0-12794 GCF_041688735.1 Brevundimonas sp. | reverse complement strand
CGCAACCCGCTCGCCGGGCGTCGCTTTCGAGGGCAAGGGTTTTGGTCTCATCTTCGTTCCTTCGTCACTACGACGAGACCAAAACCCTCCTCTAAACTGAACCCTCAATCTGTCTCATTGGCGCTGACGGCGGACAGGCCAGCGTCCATGCCATCGCCAGCGCCGCCTTGGTCTTGAGGGCAAGAGAGCCTATCGTCATGAGCCGCACCTTACGCGCCACGCGTTCCGTTGCGGTTGCCGAGCAGGGTTAGCGAATTGCTTCTTTCCAGCGATCTGTGGGTGTCGGCCCTGATCCGCCGCGCCGAGCTGGGCGGGGCCTTCGCCACTGTCGCGCGCAAGGGTGACACGCGCGCGGGCACGGTGATCGTCAAGGCGTTCGACACCTTGAGCCGTCGCGCCAGACTCTATAGCGAGGCCTTCGGGCCCGACGGCGAACGATTGTGGATGCAGCCCGTCGAAAGCGACTTCGAGAGTGAGCTGGACGCCTATGTGCAGCGCCAGATCGGCTACGATCCCGACCTGTGGGTGGTCGAGATCGAGGATCGCCAGGGGCGGCATTTCATCACCGAGAAGGTGGCGGGGGCGTGATTGGTGGCCGCCGCGATTGCAGTGTCTTCGTCGAACCGAAGTGGTGGGCCCGGCAATCACTGATCACTAATCACTAGCCACCTCTTCCAGTGCGAAAGCCTTAACGACGTTCGGGAACGGAACGGCAAGCGAGACCCCCTATGGTCATCGATAACGGGCCAACATGAGCCCGGAGATGGTGGGTGCCGACGATGCTGTTTCTTCTGAACGACGTTGTGTTTGACCTGGACGAGGCCTGCCCGGTCACGCCCGGCGACGCGCGCCGTTTCGAGATGCTGGGCTTCGACTATGTGATGGAGCTCGGCTGCGAACTGTTCGCCGAGAACCCGTTTCTGCAACAGAACGATCCCGAGCGCGCCCGTCGTCTGGCCTGGCTGATCCATGACCGCTCGCCGGAGGTGAACGCCGCCCTGTTCGCCGCGCCGGACACCGGCTGCGACCCGGCTCTGGTCGAGCCGCTGTTCTGCGCCCTACCCGCGACCATCATGCGCCAGCTGAAGACCCGCGAGCGCAGGGGCGAGCTGAACGCCTTGACCGCCGACCGCGCGGTCTGGGGTCGGATGGCGGCCTGATTTCCTTGGCCGCCAAACGATCGAGGGATTGCACGCATCCCGTCAATGTGGACTGATCGGCGCAACCTCGGAGTTGCCCCGTCATGCGTTTCATCCAATCCGCGCTCGGCGTGTTTCTCGCCGCCGTCATCGCCTTCGCCCCCGGACTGGCCCGCGCCGAGTGGCTGAGGGCCGAGAGCGAGCATTTCGTCATCTATGGCGACACGAGCGAAGGCGAGATCCGCGAATACGCCCGCAAGGTCGAACGCTTCCACGCCATGCTTGAGCTGTTCATGCCGCCCCGCAACGCGGACATCGTGGCACCGAAGCTCGACATCTACATCACCAACGGCCTGGCCGAAATGCGCCAGATCTGGCCCGGCATGCCCGACACGGTGGCCGGCTTCTACAGCCGCAGCTACGACGGCATATATGCGGTCTCTGACGAACGTCGGGGAGGCGACGAGACGCTGTTCCACGAATACGCCCACCATTACATGTACCAGCACCAGAACGACGCCTATCCGGGCTGGTTCGTGGAAGGCTTCGCCGAGTATTTCGCGCCATCCGACATGCGGATGGGCCGGATTACCTACGGGCTTTGGCGAGACGGCCGCGTCATAGCCCTGAACGACTCCAGGGACTGGCTCCCGATGGAAGACGTGCTGCGCTCGCGTCTGAGCATAGGCTCGGCAAGGTGGGGCGGTGCCTACTATGCCCAAGCCTGGCTGCTGACCCACTATATGCTCGGTTCTCCCGAAAGGAATCGCCAGCTCTCAGCCTATCTCGGCGCCGTCGGGCGGGGCGCGGACCCGATCGATGCGCTGAGCGAGCATGTCGGAACGACGCCGGAGCAGCTGACGCGCGACCTGCGCAGTTATCTGGGTCGCGGCATCACCAAATACACGTTGACCGAAGCCCTGCCGGTGGCTTCGGTCGAGGTGGCGCGGCTCCCGCGCAGCGCCGGCGACACTCTGTGGCTGCGATTGCGCGCTACCCGGGCCGTTTCGGAGGCGGATCGCCCGGCCTTGCTGGCCCGGGCCCTTGCCACGGCGGATCGTCATCCCGAAGACCGTCTGGCGAACCTGACCTTGGCCAGGGTTCAGCAGGCGGTCAAGGACGCGACCGCCGCCCGGGCCACGCTGGAGCGCGTGATCGCCGCCTATCCCGAGGACCCCGAGGCGCGACTGTTGATGGCCACGCTGCTAATGGACCAGGCGGACGACACAGAGGACGTGGCCGGGTTGTCGGCCCTGAAGCGGCAGGCGCAACGCCATCTGGGTGTCGCCTATCAGGCCGACCCGATGGATTTCCGCATCTACCGTGCCCTGGCCCGCAGCCGCCGTGGCCAGCCGGGCTATCCCAACGAGAGCGACTTCCAGACCCTAGAGTCCGCCTATGCCCTGGCACCCCAGCTTCCGGCCAACGGCATTGACTACGCCCAGGTCCTGATGACGCGCGGACGGGCGCTGGAAGCAGTGGTCGTACTGTCGCCACTGGCCAATAATCCGCACGGCGGAAGCGGCCAGGCGGCGTTGCGCGAGCGGCTGGACGAGGCGCGGCTCGCGGCTGGGCTGCCGGCCATCGGCGGCGACGCCCCTCCGCCTGAACCGGAGGAAGAGGCGGCTCCACCCGAGGATGAAGACGGCGGCGCCTGAGTGACTTTCGCTCCGGTCCGGGGTAACTCCCGCCGCCCAACGGATCGAACATGTCGAAACTGACCCTCGCCGAGGAGGCCCTGCGCCGCAGGACCTTCGCCATCATCGCCCACCCGGACGCCGGCAAGACCACGCTGACCGAGCATATCCTGCTGGCCAGCGGGGCCATCCGCGCGGCCGGGGCGGTGCGGGCGCGCGGCGAGAACCGGCGCACCCAGTCCGACTGGATGAAGATCGAGAAGGAGCGGGGCATCTCCGTCTCCGCCTCGGTCATGACGTTCGAGCACGCCCCGGCCGACGGCATGGCCCGGATGTTCAATCTGCTCGACACGCCAGGCCACGAGGACTTTTCGGAAGACACCTACCGCACCCTGACCGCCGCCGACTGCGCCATCATGGTGCTGGACGCCGCCAAGGGCATCGAGCCGCAGACGCTGAAGCTGTTCGAGGTCTGTCGCCTGCGCGATATCCCGATCATCACCTTCATCAACAAGCTGGACCGCGAGGCCCGGGACCCGATGGCCCTGCTGGACGAGATCGCGTCACGCCTGCAACTCGACCCCGCCCCGATCTGGTGGCCAGCCGAGAGCGGCAACCGTCTGCGCGGCATGGTCGAGATGGGCACGGGCCGGTTCCAGCCCTATGCCCGCAAGCCTGCCGGCTCGACCGAGGAATTCCCCCACCCCGAGGCCCTGCCGCTGGACGAGGCCGCCCGATATTTCGAGGCCGGCGAGCATGAGGCGCTGATCGAGGCCCGGGAACTGGTCGAGGGCGGCTATCCGGCCTTCAACCGCCAGTCCTTCCTCGAAGGCCATATGACGCCGGTGCTGTGGGGCTCGGCCCTGCGCCATTTCGGCATCGACGAACTGCTGGCCGCGATAGGCGAATGGGCGCCGCCTCCGAAAACGATGAGGGCCCAGAAGCACGGCGCCGTGGCCGGTGCCCGCAATGCACCCGAGCCCGTCCCCTCCACGGTCCAGCCTGGCGATACCGAGGTCACCGGCTTCGTCTTCAAGGTCCAGGCCAATATGGACCCCAACCACCGCGACCGCATCGCCATGTTCCGCATGGCCTCGGGCAAGTTTCAGCGCGGCATGAAGCTGAAGGTGCAGAACACCGGCAAGCAGTTGAGCGTCAACGCCCCCATCATGTTCTTCGCCTCGGACCGCGAACTGGCCGACGACGCCTTTGCCGGCGATGTCATCGGCATTCCCAACCACGGCGTCCTGCGCGTTGGCGACAGCCTGTCCGAAAGCGGCCTGATCCGGTTCGCGGGTCTGCCGAATTTCGCCCCGGAAATCCTGCAGCGGGTGCGGGTCAAGGATCCGCTGAAGGCCAAACACCTGAAGAAGGCGCTGGACGGCCTGGCCGAGGAAGGCGTGACCCAGCTGTTCCGCCCCGAGATGGGCAGTGACTTCATCGTCGGCGCCGTAGGCCAGCTGCAGTTCGAGGTCATGGCCGACCGGCTGGGCGAGGAATACGGGCTGGAGGTCATCTTCGAACCCAGCCCCTGGGCCGAGGCGCGCTGGATCATGCCGGGATCGGGGGGCACCAAGGCCGATCTCGAGGACTTCATGTCCAAATACCGCGGCCAGATGGCCCGCGACATCGACGACGACCCGGTGTTTCTGGCCAAGTCGAGCTGGGAGACCGGATATGTGATGGAGCGGTTCCTGAGCGTGGCCTTCACCAAGACCAAGGAGCGGGGCTGAGCGTCAGCTTCCGTGGCTTCGATCCGTCACGATCGCGGGTTAGATCGGTAGGACAACCCCGCGTGGAGTGATCGGAATGCGAATCGAAAGATGGCTAATCGGCGCGGCTGCGGCGGCCTGCCTTCTCATGCCGGGAACCGCGCAGGCGGAATGACGGCGCGCCGAGACCGAGCGCTTCATCGTCTACAGCGACGGGTCTGAGCGGGGGATGCGCGACTATGCCGTCAAGCTGGAGCGGTTCGATGCCCTGATGCGCGGACAGTTCGGACTGCCGGCGACGACGGGCGGGCGCAAGCTGCCGGTCTATCTTGTCGGTGGGCCCAGCGAGCTTCGGAAAGTCAGGCCGGGCCTGGCGCGCGGCGTGGATGGATTTTATTCCGCCAGCGAAAGCGACGTCTTCGCCGTCCTGCAGCGGGGGATCGACGACGACATCCTGCTGCACGAATACGCGCACCACTTCATGTACCAGAATTTCCCCGGCGCTTATCCCGGCTGGTTCACGGAAGGCTTCGCCGAATTCTTCATGACCGCCACGGTTGATGAACGCGGCACGGCGACGATTGGCGACCGCAATCGCGGACGCCAGGCGCAACTGGTCCAGGAAGCCTGGCTGCCGATGGACCAGCTTTTGATCCGCAGGCCGCTCGACTTCCGGGATCGCGAGGCGCGCCAGGCGTTCTACGCCCAGTCATGGCTGCTTACCCATTACATGATTCAGGACGGCGATCGCCGTCGTCGACTGGACGCCTATCTGCAAGCGACGGCGCGCGGACAGGCACCGGTTGAGGCCTTTCAGGCTCATTTCGGCCAGACCCCGGAGCAACTGACCCGGGCGCTGCGGGACTATCTGAACGGCACCATGCCCTTCATTGAGTTGCAGACGCCGATGACGACGCCAGTGATCCAGATGTCGTCGCTGCCGACCAGCGCCGACCAGGTGCTGCTGACGACCCTCAACCTGCGCTATCCGCAGGAAGAAGAGTCGCAGACCCAGCTGCTGGCGGACGTACGCGCCGCCGCCTTGGCTTGGCCCCAGGACCCACTGGCGCTGACGGCCATGGCGCAGGCGGAACTGGCCTGGGGGGAGACGTCTGCCGGTGAGGCCGCCCTAACACGTGTGCTGGAGTCCGATCCCGCGAATGTCGAGGCGCTGCGGCTTATGGCCCAGGCCCGCATTAAGGCGGGCGACGACGCCGGCGAGTCCGAGCGTCGCGTCACGCTTTACCGTCAGGCGCGCGGCTTCCTGGCCCGCGCGATCGCGGCCGATCCCTCCGACTATTGGCTCTACGCCGCCCTGGGCCGCAGCCGCCGCGGATTTCCGGGCTACACCGACAACAACGATGTCCAGACTTGGCGGGTCGCCGCCGCACTGGCGCCGCAGGTGATGTCAATCCGGGGCGAGGCCGCGGACGTCATGGTCCGTCACGGCCTGCTGGATGAAGCCGAGGCCCTTCTGACGCCCGTGGCCAACAATCCGCACGGCGGCGGCAACGCCGAGCAGGCGCGCGAGCTTCTGGCCCGGATCGCCGAGCGTCGCGCGACACCCGCGACCTGAACGACTGGTTCTCCACGGCCAAGCCGAACCAGCAGCGCGGCGTCGCGTTTGCAAAGGGAGCGAGAGGGACGTCTGATGGTCCCGAAGCGGGACGGAGCGTGCGGCGGACCATGTTCGAATTCGGCCGGGACCTGAGAAAGCTGTTCGAAAAGGCGCGCGAGAGCGACGATCTCGGCTGGCTGGAGTTGATCAGCGCGGACCTGGTCGAGGCGGAGGCGCGGCGCGAGAGCATTGACGCGGGCCGCGTGTCCTGCGCCCGCCCCTTCGACGCCGCGATGCGCGCCTCGACCCTGTGGCGCGAGCACGCCCACCGCGCGGGTCGACGCTCCAGCCTGGATCGCGCGGCGCGGGCCGCGTCCGAAGCGGCCCGGCTCGCGACGTCGGGCGATCAGACCGCTGCGGCGGCGATCGAGGCGGGCGAGATCCATCTGTTGAAATTCGATCTGTTCGGCGGCCCGGAGGCGCTGACCGCCGCCTTGGCCGACGTGCAGGGACTGTCCGCCGAGCGACCGGCGACGCGCGCCCTCGCGGCGGCGCTGCTCGCCCGGCTGACAACGCGGCGGGCCCGGCTGTCGGGCGACGCGGGCGGGATGCTGAATGCCGCCGCCCTGCTCGACGCGGCGATTCACCAGGCCAGGGGCCTGCCAGCCATGGTCGGCGACGTGTTGAGACTGGACCGCGCGGCTCTGGCGCTGGAAGCGGGCGTGACCAGGCGCGATCCGCGACTGCTGGATCAGGCCGGACGCGACCTGCGCGCCCTGATCGAGGCGGCCTCGCCAGACTACCGGCCCCTGACGCGCGCCCGCGCCCTGGCGCTGGCCGGAGCCGGTTTGAGGGCCCTGGCTATGCTGGCCAAGGACGACGACGCCCTGGCGCAAGGCCGGGCCCTGTTCGAGGCGGCGGCCGATCAGTTCACCCCGGATCACAGCCCTCTGGACTGGGCGACCATTCAGCTGGCGCGGACCGACGACGAGACGCCGCTGATGACGCTGGCGCAGGTCGAGGCCCTGACCCGCGAGCCGGGCCTGCTGCTCGGCACCCTGGCGCGGGAGCGGCGACAGGCGGCGGAAGTTGCGCTGGCCGAGACCATGGGCGACGTCGAGGGGTTGATGGGTCTGCATGCGCTGGTGTTGCGCCGCCTGTCGTCGGGATCGTCGCGACCGCTCGACTGGGCAGCGGACCAGATCATCATGGCGCGGATCACAATAGCCGTTGGGCGGCTGACCGGAACGCCGCCAAGGGCGGTCGGCCTGATGCTGGCGGAAGCCATCGAGACGGCCCGCGAACAGGGCGCTCCCGCGCTGGTGGAACGCGCCATGCTGGCCATGCCGGAAGGTGGGAAGGCCTGACGGCGGCTAGACCATTTTTGCTTCAGGTCGAATCGACCTGAATCCAAAAAAATGGTCCAGAATCATGCTGGAGCGAAATCTGAGCCTTGATGGACTGCGTCCATCAAGACCGATTTCGCTCTAGCCGCCCAGCGCCACGAACCCGCCGTTGCCGAACCCCGGCTTGCCGTAGCGCAGCGTCTGGCCGTCCTCGGCCATGACCCGCCCGCCGGCGGCCTCGAGCACGGCCTGACCCGCAGCGGTGTCCCATTCAGAGGTCGGACCGGTGCGCGGATAGGCGTCGAACCGCCCTTCGGCGATCAGGCAGAATTTCAGCGACGAATCCGTGCCCTGCCAGTGCACACAGCCGTGGCGCGACGCCAGTCGGACGGCTTCGGCGTCGGTCATGCTGTGGCTCATCACCGCCATGGGCGAGGCGGGCCGGTCGCGGACCTTGATCGCCTGCCAGCCTTCACCGAAGCGGCGGCGCGCGGCGCCTGCGCCGGGCGTGACGCTGCGCCAGGTGGTCTGGGTCGCCGGGGCGGTGACCACACCCGCGACGGTCGCGCCAGCGTGGACCAGGGCGATGTTAACGGTGAAGCTCTCGCGGCCCTCGACGAAACCGCGGGTGCCGTCCAGCGGATCGATCAGCCAGAACCAGTCGGCGGCTTCGGCCGGGGCACCGTTGGCGGCCACGGCTTCCTCGGCCACGGTCTGGACGCCGGGATACAGAGCCTCAAGCCGAGCCAGGATCAGGGCCTCGGCCTGCTGATCTGCCAGGGTGACGGGGCTGTCGTCCGACTTGGTCTCGACCGCCACGCCGTTGCGCCAGTAAGGAAGAATGACACGCGCGGCGTCCTCGGCGATATCGGCCAGGGCCACGGTCAGGGCGCCGGACGCGAGGTCGGCGGTCAGTCGTTTGATCATGGCGCGGGATTAGAGCATCGAACCGGTTTCGCGAACCGGCAAATCAGGTCAGCGTCCGACGCAATGTCCGACTGTTGCTCCGGAGCCCTATGACCGACACCTCCTCCGCCCTTCCTGACGGCCAGGCCTTGGCCGCGCTGGTCGCCGGCAAGCTGTGCCACGACTTCATCAGCCCGGCGGGCGCGATCAGTTCCGGCCTCGACCTGTTGAAGGATCCGACGGCCCAGGACATGCGCGACGACGCCATGAGCCTGATCGAGGCCAGCGCCCGGAAGATGGTCGCCCTGGTCGCCTTCGCCCGCGTCGCTTTCGGGGCCGCCACCTCGGCCGAGCGGTTCTCGGGGGCGGAACTGGGCGATCTGGTTTCGGGCCTGACCGAGGGCGGTCGCGCGACCCTGGACTGGAAGGTCGAGGACACGACCTATTCCAAGTCGCAGGCACGGGCCTTGGTCAATCTGGCCTATCTGACCGTCGCCGCCCTGCCATCCGGCGGGATGGCCACGCTGAAGACGCGTCGCGACGACCAGACCATCGTGTTCGAAGGCGTGGCCGAAGGAGCGCGGGCGCGACTGAAGGGCGAGGCCGTCGCCGGTCTGGCGGGCCTCCCGCTGGACGAAGGCCTTCAGGGCCAATGGATTCAACCCTATTGGCTGTGGCTGACCGCCCGTGACGCCGGGGGGGCGCTGGACGTTCAGGCCGAAGAGGGACGCGTGGTCCTGATCGCCCACATGCCTAACTGACGCTTAAACGGGTTTCCCAAGGACTCGTTAACCGGCCCGGGGCGATCATGGTGGACGGACACACGCCGGCGTTGCGTACCGAATTCGTTGATGGAAACCGACCCTTGACCCCCAGAACCTGTCTGATCGTCGACGACAGCCGGATCATCCGCAAGGTGGCTCGGCGCATCGTCGAGGGCCTCGGCTTCGAGGTCGATGAGGCTGCGGACGGGTCCGAGGCCCTGGCCTTCTGCGCCGGCGTCATGCCCGAGATCATACTGCTGGACTGGTCGATGCCCGTCATGGACGGCATGACCTTCCTGCGGCGTCTGCGCACCCTGCCGGGCGGAGCCGGGCCCAAGATCCTGTTCTGCACCATCGAGACCCGCGCCGAACGCATCGCCGAGGCCCTCTCCGCCGGCGCCGACGACTATGTGATGAAGCCGTTCGACGGCGAAATCCTGACGTCCAAATTCGCCGAGGTGGGAGCCGTCTGAACCCATGTCGCCGGAAGACTTCGATCGCCTCCAGACCCTGATGGCCACGCGCGCCGGCTCCCGGCTTACGCGCGACCGGATGAAGCTGGCCGAGCATCGTCTGGGTCCGGTGGCGCGCCGCGAGGGGTTCGAGACGGTCGAGGCCATGATGGCCGCGCTGTGGGCCAAGCCCGTTGCCCGACTGGGCTGGTTGGTGATCGAGGCGCTGCTCAATCCCGAGACCTGGTTCCGGCGCGACCGCCCGACCTTCGACACCTTCGCCCGCGAACTGCTGCCGGTCCTGTCGGCGGCGCGGCAGGGCGCGCCGATCAAGGTCTGGTCAGCCGGTTGCTCGACCGGTCAGGAGGCGTGGTCGCTGGCCATGGGCGCCCTGGACGCCGGCCTGACCGCCGAGATCGTGGCCACCGACCTGTCGCAGCGCGCGCTGGAGAAGGCGCGGTCCGGCGCCTACACCGGCTTCGAGATTCAGCGTGGCCTGAAGGCGAGCACGATGCTGGACTGGTTCGACCAGGTCGAGGACAACTGGATCGCCAACGCCCGACTGCGCTCCGCCGTCCATTTTGCCCGCGCCAACCTGTTGGACGCGTCGAAGGACGAGCACCGCTTCGACGTCATCTTCTGCCGCCATGTGATCTGCGACATGGAGCCGGCGCGACGGGCGGGCGTGCTGGATAATCTGGAGCGGCGGCTGGTCGATGACGGCTGCCTGTTCCTGGGACCCGACGAGCAGTTGGCAAACGACAGCCTGGCCTTCCGCCCCGTGGCCGGACGCAAGGGCCTGTTCGTCAAGTCTCCGGCGGCGCTCAGCCGGGCGGCATAGGGGGCCAGGGCACCCTCGCCATTACCCTCGCCAATGCCCTCGCGGCCTGCGCGCGGTTGCCCATCCGGTTGGGCGACCACCCTGCCAGTAACCGCAATCGCGCTTCCCGGATGACGCGGCACCTCAGCCCGGCTAGGCTGGGCGCTTCGTCGGGGGAGGATGTATTATGCGGCTGCTGTGGCTGTTCGGATCGCTGGCGTTGGCGCTGGCGATCGCCGTCCTGACCTTGCAGAGCCCCGCGCCCCTGCCCGCCAACGCTCCGGCCATCGCCTTCTCCGCCGGACGCGCCATGGTCGATGTGCGCGAGATCGCGCAACGGCCGCATCCGGTCGGCTCGGCCGACCATGCGCGGGTGCAGGCTGTGCTGCTGCAGAGGATGGGGTCCCTGGGCCTGCAGACCTCGACCCAGACCGGTCCGCTTTCGCCCAGGGCGGTGCAGCGGATCGAGCGCCGCGGCGGTTCCGCGTCCGGGATTGAGCTGACCAATCTGATCGGCGTCCTGCCCGGGGCCGATCCGCGTCTGCCCGCCGTCGCCCTGATGGCCCACTATGACACGGTGCCCGACTCGCCCGGCGCGGCCGATGACAGCACGGGCGTCGCCGCCATTCTGGAGGCGGTGCGCGCCATTCGTGCCCGTGGTCCTGCGGACCGGACCCTAGTCGTCCTGCTGACCGACGGCGAGGAGTTGAACCTCGACGGCGCCCGCGCCTTCTGGGGCGGTCACCCCCTTCGCGACCGCATCGGCGCGGTGATCAATCTGGAGGCGCGCGGCGGCGGCGGCCGGGCCATGATGTTCGAGACCGGACGCGGCAACGCCGAGACCATCGCCCTGTTCGGCCGAGCGGGCGTCAAGGCGACGGGCGGGGTCTCGTCCAATTCACTGGCGGTGTTCGTCTATGAGGCCATGCCCAACGGCAGTGACTTCACCATCCCCAAGGACCGCGGCGTCCAGGGGATCAACATGGCCTTCATCGGCCGCCCCGAACAGTATCACACGGCGGCCTCGACACCTGAGGCGCTCGACCAGGGCAGCGTCCAGCATATCGGATCGCAGGCGCTGGAGACAGCGGACGCCCTGTTGCGCGCGCCCGCCCTGCCCGCCGCGACGGCCAATCTGGTTTATGCCGACCTGTTTGGCCGCGTCATCCTCGGCCATCCCCCGGTCATGGGATGGGGACTGCTGGGACTGGCCTTCCTCGGCCTGGGCCTCGCCGTCTGGCGCGCGAGAGCCCAAGCCGGCCTGACCTTCGCCGACGCCGGGCGGGGCGCGATTGATGGCCTGTGGTTCCTGTCGACGGGGCTGGTGCTGACCCAATTCGTACGACTGCTGGCCGGGCCGCTCTCGGCCCGGGCCGACAGCGCCGACGTCTATTACACCCTGCTGGCCCGGCTGCCGTGGATGGAAGCGGGTGCGGCCCTGACCGTTCTGGCCGTAGCCCTGGCCCTGTTTGGTGGCCGGACGCGCCTCGACCGTCGGATCGTCGCGGGCGCAATCGCCATGGCGGCGGTCGTGGCCCTGGTCCTTGGCGGACTGAATCCGATGGTCATCGGCGCAGCGGTGGTCGCCATCGGCCTGTCGCTGGTGCCCGGCCTCGCCGCGCGCTCGACCTGGGGCGGATGGACCGGCCTGGTCGGCCTGATCCTGATCCTGGCCACCGTGGCGCAGAGCCTCGCGCCCGAGGCCGCCTTTCTGTTCGTCTGGACCGGGTTAATGGCCGCGGTCGCCGCCGCCATCGCCGCCAGCCTCGACCCCGGCCTGACCCGCCCCCGGTCGCTGGCCGTCGTGGCTGTCGCTGCCGTGCTCGGCGGCGCATGGATCATGGGCCAGGCCCACACCGTCTTCCTCGGCGTCGGCATGGACCTGCCCGGCGCCTTGGTCATCCTGGGCCTGCTGGTGCTGATGCTGTTGCGGCCGCTCGGCCCCGAGCGAGGTCAGGCCCGGCCCCTGCTGATCGCGGCGGTCGCGGCCCTGCTTGTCGGCGGCGGCCTGTCGGTCGCAGCCCAGGTCGTGGTGCCGATGTCAGCGACTACCGAGAGCGGCTAAATCCCCCTATCTGCTGAGTCAGATCGGCGGTCGTCGTTTTTGTCGAGCTTCAGCAGGCGATCCCCCCTACGTCAAATTCGGACGCACCGACAAATCGCCCAAAAAGAACATATTGGCAACCAGAACAAACCGTGTACTAACTGCGTCTCAACAGGGAGCGGGTCCAGGCGGGTCTCTCCCGAAAACCAGATGGGAATCATGGCAAGGGAGAGTGGCAAGGTGGCAGCTCAGGCGAATCTGAAATTGGTCAGCAGGGACGACGGCGACAAGCAGCGCGCGCTGGAGGCGGCGATCGCGCAGATCGACCGGGCCTTCGGCAAGGGCTCGGTGATGAAGCTGGGCAAGGGCGGGGTGGTTCAGGCGATCCCGTCGGTCTCGACCGGATCGCTGGGCCT
>NZ_JBDNHO010000099.1:0-16701 GCF_041688735.1 Brevundimonas sp. | reverse complement strand
GCCTAGATCGGCGGGCATATCCATCTACGCCTCTCCTACCGCACTCCACTGTTCCGCCATCGCCTTCGCGATTCCCGGAAAGAACCGCGACCGCTCCTTCCAGCGATCCGGCGAGGGCGGCATGTGATGAACCCGAGGCGCACGGCCGCTGACGATCTCGGTTGGGATCAGGGTCGGCAGCTTCTTCAACCACAGGCAGGTTCGCTTGGTCTCGCCATGACCAAACTGCCATGGCTGGATGCTCTGAGCGAAGTCCTCGAAATTCACGATGCGGGATTTGGCGTGCTTGTGCATCACCGGATTCTCGATGGCGATCCGATCGATGGGCGCGTTCCAGAAGTCGGAAAACAGCGCGGCACCTTCGTCGAGCTCCGCCCACATCTGCTCAATGGTTTTTCCCCGCGGCGGGACGGTCAGCCAACGGACGCCGGAGTTGCACAATCGAGTGCAGGGCGGGTGAGCGACCATCAACAGGTCCCAGCCATCGTTCAGCAAATCGCGGGCATTGCCGATGATGTGGCGGTTTGATCCGTCTTCGCTCGGCAGCAGATCGCAAGACCAAGCGTCGTGACCGAGGTCGAGGAAGGCGTTGCGGACCGTGCCGCTGTATTCGCAGGCGACGAGAACCCTCATGCCCGAGGCTCGCCCGCGATTATTCGGGACGAAGTTTCATTAGTCGTATCCACAGAACGGCTCCTCGGCCGCCCTGAGGCGGCGGCGAGTCGCAACCTTAATCAATCTACACATACCAGGCTAGGTTGTTTTTAGAAGGTCGGCTATGTTCGCTGGCGGGAATGACGATTATGCGCCATCGTCGGCTCATGTCAGACAGCCCAGAGATCGATGGCACGGACTGGTCGGACGCGGAGCAGGACCTGATCGTTGCCGAGTACTTCGACATTCTGCAGAACGAACTAGCGGGCCGCACCGTCAACAAGGCGGAACGCAACCGCGCGCTTCAAGCCCTGACCGGTCGCAAACGGGGGTCTATCGAATACAAACATATGAACGTGTCTGAAGCGCTCAAGCGGATCGGGCTTCCCACGATCGAGGGATACAAGCCCTACCCGAACATCCAAGACTCGCTGATCGACGCCATCGACCGCTACCTCTCGGATAAACCGGACCTCTTCATTCAGGAACCCGTCAAGCCGACTGTGGCCTCGGAGACACCGCCTCTGTTCTCGGCACCACCGCCTATCCGTTCCAGTGAGGGCTTGCCACCGCGCAAGCGGATGCAGGCTTTGGTCCGCAAATTCGATCCCGTCGCTCGCGATTTTCGAAATCGGCAACTCGGCCGGGCAGGCGAGGAATTCGTTGTCGAGTTCGAGAAACGCCGTTTGCATGATGGGGGCAGCAAAGAGCTTGTGGATAGGGTGA
The DNA here is from genome assembly GCF_041688735.1 of Brevundimonas sp. GTDB lineage: Bacteria > Pseudomonadota > Alphaproteobacteria > Caulobacterales > Caulobacteraceae > Brevundimonas. The sequence goes on along the minus strand of NZ_JBDNHO010000099.1, from coordinate 15,321 downwards.
GATGGGTCGCCGACTTAGAAGGCGACGGCCACGGCTATGACATCGAGTCCTGCTCACTGACCGGCGAGAAGCGCCTGATTGAGGTCAAGACAACCACCGGCGGACCGACAACGCCCTTCTTCTTAACTCGCAACGAAGAGCGCGTCTCCCGCGAGCAAGCGGATTTCCGCCTCTACAGACTGTACGACTTCGCGAAGACCCCACGCATTTTCAAACTGCGGCCGCCACTCGGTACGAGTGTGGTTCTGGAAACCGAGACGTGGCGAGCGGGGTTCGGGTGATTTCGCGAACTCGCTGAAATTTAGCCAACTTGCTTGCAGAGCTTTGAGCGCATCTGAACATGGGTTGCGGGGATTACGCCGCCCCCCCCCTACCGCGCCTTCACCAGCTCCAGCCCGGCGCCCGGCGCGTCGGCGGACACTTTGTCCGGGGTGCCGAGGATGACGTCCAGACGGGCGTCCAGTTCGACGCCCTCCAGCGCGCGCTGCATCAGGACGGGGATGACCACCTCGGCGGCGTCGCCGCGCACGTCGAGCAGAAAGCCGTCGTCGCCGTCGTTCCAGCGCGCGAAGGCCAGCCATGCGGCCTTGACCCCCGGGTCGGCCGACAGGGCGCGGGTCAGACCCTCGACCAGACCAGCCGGGGTTTCGACGGGCATGGCGACCTGGCTCGGGACGCGCCCGGCGGCGGGGTCGGGTTCGGCCATGGTCAATCGTCATCCATCTTCAGCGCCGCGATGAAGGCCTCCTGCGGGATCTCGACCTTGCCGAACTGGCGCATGCGTTTCTTGCCGGCCTTCTGCTTCTCCAGCAGCTTCTTCTTGCGGGTGGCGTCGCCGCCGTAGCATTTGCTCGTCACGTCCTTGCGCAGGGCGCGGACGGTCTCGCGGGCGATGATCTTGCCGCCGATGGCCGCCTGGATCGGGATGACGAACAGATGGGGCGGGATCAGCGCCTTCATCTTCTCGACCATGGAGCGTCCGCGCATCTCAGCCCGGCCGCGGTGGACCAGCATCGACAGGGCGTCGACCGGCTCGGCATTGACCAGGATGTTCATCTTGACCAGATCGCCGATCTTGTAGTCCGACAGCTCATAGTCGAACGAGGCATAGCCCTTGGAGATGGATTTGAGGCGGTCGTAGAAGTCGAACACCACCTCGTTCAGCGGCAGTTCGTAGACGACGAGGGCGCGCGAGCCGACGTAGGACAGTTCGACCTGTGAACCGCGGCGGTCCTGGCACAGTTTGATGACGCCGCCGAGGTAGTCGTCGGGGGTCAGGATGGTCGCCTTGATCCACGGCTCCGAGATTTCCATGATCTGCATCACGTCGGGCAGGTCGGCCGGATTGTGCAGCTCGATCTCGGAGCCGTCGCGCAGGGCGATCCTGTAGACCACCGACGGGGCGGTCGCGATCAGGTCGAGATTGAACTCGCGACTGAGGCGTTCCTGGATGATCTCGAGGTGCAGCAGGCCGAGGAAGCCGCAGCGGAAGCCGAAGCCGAGGGCGGCGCTGGACTCCATCTCGAAGGTGAAGGAGGCGTCGTTGAGGCGCAGGCGGCCGATGGCGGCGCGCAGGTCCTCGAAATCGGCGGCGTCGACCGGGAACAGGCCGCAGAAGACCACCGACTGCACGTCCTTGAAGCCTTTGAGCGCCTCGGCGGTGGGCTTCTTTTCGTCGGTGATGGTGTCACCGACGGCGGCGTCGGCGACTTCCTTGATCTGGGCGGTGAAGAAGCCGATCTCGCCGGGGCCGAGCTGGTCGACCGGGGTGTTCTTCGGCAGGAAGACGCCGACGCGGTCGACCAGATGGGTCGAGCCGTGCTGCATCATCTTGACCCGCTGGCCGGCCTTCAGCGTGCCGTCGAAGACGCGGACCAGCACGACGACGCCGAGGTAGGGGTCGTACCAGGCGTCAACCAGCAGGGCCTTGAGCGGCGCATTCGGATCGCCCTTCGGTGCCGGCAGGCGGGTGACGACGGCCTCCAGGACCTCCTCGATACCGATGCCCGATTTGGCGCTGCACAGCACGGCGTCGGAGGCGTCGAGGCCGATGACGTCCTCGATCTGCTGACGCACCCGCTCGGGCTCGGCGGCGGGCAGGTCGATCTTGTTGAGGACGGGGACGATTTCGTGGTCGTTGTCGATGGCCTGATAGACATTGGCCAGGGTCTGGGCCTCGACCCCCTGCGACGCATCGACCACCAGCAGCGATCCCTCGCATGCGGCCAATGAGCGCGACACCTCATAGGCGAAGTCGACGTGCCCCGGCGTATCCATCAGATTGAGGACGTAATCCAGCCCGTCCTTCGCCGTGTAATTCAGGCGCACGGTCTGCGCCTTGATGGTGATCCCGCGCTCTTTCTCGATATCCATCGAATCAAGCACCTGAGCCGACATTTCCCGCGCGGTCAGGCCGCCGGTGAACTGAATCAGCCGGTCGGAAAGCGTGGATTTGCCGTGGTCAATGTGGGCTACCACACTGAAATTTCGGATGCGATCTATGGGAGGGGTCGTCATGGTTTGGCGCGCATAGAGCATTTTGACGCCGGATGCGATGCGCAACCCGCATCCTGTTCCGCGGCAAAGAGTTTCCGCCTCGCTACTGGTCCCTGTCAGGGGCCCGCATTACATCGAGGCAATACTGGACCCGCGGGTTTGAGAAATGTTCCGGGAGGCGGTAAGGGCCGCCGACCAACCGGCGTCCCCAGCGGACGCTTCATGACTGGCGCGCGGCTCCCTCCGCGATGCCACGCAGGGGAAATACGACGTGGCGAACTTCGGACGGGCCGTGCGGGCGGGATTGATCGTGGCGGCGACGCTGGTACTGGCCGCCTGCGGCTCGGGCGACGCCGAGGAAAAGGATGCGGCGCCGAAGTCGCGTCAGACGGTGACCGCCGCGACGGTGACGGCCACGGTCCTGCCGCGCATCGTGACCGCCTCGGGCAGCGTCTCGGCCTGGGAAGAAGTGCCCGTGGGGGCCGAGACCGGCGGCCTGGTCGCCACCGGCGTGTTCGTCGACGAAGGCCAGTACGTCCGTCAGGGCCAGCCGCTGGTACAGCTGAACGACGCCCTGCTGCGCGCCGGCCTGCGCCAGCAGCAGGCGGCGGTGCAGAGCGCCGACGCCAATGTGGCCCGCGACGATGCGGCTCTGGGCCGCGCGCGTGAACTGCGCGAGCGGGGCTTCCTCAGCCAGGCCTCGCTGGACACGGCCCTGGCCAACCAGCGCGCCTCCGCGGCCGGCCTGGCCTCGGCGCGCGCCAGCCTGTCGCAGATGCAGACCCAGCTGAATCAGGCCACCATCCGCGCGCCGGTGTCGGGTCAGATCCTCAGCCGCAGCGTCACGCGCGGCCAGATCGTTCAGCCGGGTGCCGAACTGTTCCGCATGGTGCGCGACGGTCGCCTCGAACTGGACGCCCAGGTGCCCGAGACCGAGTTGGCGCTGGTCCGCTCCGGCATGCCGGCGATCATCGTGTCCGATCAGGGCGGCGAGACGACCGGCGTCGTCCGCATCGTCACCTCCGAGGTCGACGCCCAGAGCCGTCTCGGCATTGCGCGCGTCTCGCTCTCGAACGGCAGCGGCCTGCGCCCGGGCATGTTCGCCCGCGCCAACATCGACGTCGGCGCCCAGCCGGCGCTGACCATTCCGTCCGATGCGATCGTCTTCCGACAGGGCAAGGCCGGGGTCTATGTGATCGGCGGCAACGGCGCCGTGCGCTTTACCGAGATCAAGACCGGCGCCCGGACCGGCGGCCTCGCGGCCGTCACCAGCGGCCTGCAGGCCGGACAGCGCGTGGTCGTGCAAGGCGCGGGCTTCCTCGGCGAGGGCGACCTCGTCAGCGTCAGCCCGCCGCGCGCCGCGACGCCGGCCGCCGCCGCCGCCCCGACCAAGGCGGCCGAGCGATGAATTTCAACAACATCTCTTCGTGGTCGATCCGGAATCCGATCCCGGTCATCCTGCTGTTCATTGTCCTGACGGTCGCCGGGATCAGCAGCTATTTCAACCTGCGGACCAATAACTACCCTGACGTTGACCTGCCCATCGTAGCCATCTCGGTGGTTCAGCCCGGCGCGGCACCGACCGAACTGGAGACGCAGGTCACCCGTCTGGTGGAGGACTCCGTCGCGGGCCTCGGCCAGGTCAAGAACATCCGGTCCGTGGTCAATGACTCGGTCTCGACCACCTCGGTCGAATTCCAGCTGGGCGTGAACCTCGAGAAGGTGACCAACGACGTCCGCAACGCCGTCTCGGGCATCCGCCAGGATCTTCCCGCCGACGTCCAGGAACCCATCATCCAGCGTATCGAATTCGCCGGCATCCCCATCGCCAACTATGTGGTGCGGGCCCCGGCGATGAGTCCCGAGGAGCTGAGCTGGTTCGTCGACAACACCGTGGCCAAACGCCTGCTGTCGGTCAGGGGAGTCAGCCAGATCCAGCGCGATGGCGGCGTCAACCGCGAGATCCGCATCAAACTGGATCCCGCGCGCCTCGAAGCCGCCGGCGTCACTGCGGCCGCCGTGTCGCAGCAACTGCGCGCCTCCAACGTTAACCTGCCCGGCGGCAGGGGCGAGATCGGCGGCGAGGAACAGGCCATCCGCACAGTGGGTTCGGCTCAGTCGCTCGAGGCGCTACGCGAGACTCTCATCCCCGTCGGGACGCGTACCGTGCGCCTCGGCAATCTGGGCGAGGTGGTCGATGAGTGGTCGGAACAGCGTGGCCGCGCCCGCTTCAACGGCCAGGAAGTGGTCGGCTTCGGCATCGTCCGCTCCATTGGGTCCAGCGAGGTCGATGTCTACAAAAGTTCGATCAAGGCCATCGAAAAGCTCGACGCCGAGCGCGCCGACGTCACCATCGAACAGGTCGCCAACACGACCTCGGACGTCATCAACAATTTCCACGCCTCGGTGGAGGCCCTGCTGCTCGGCGCGGCTCTGGCCATCGCCGTGGTGTTCCTCTTCCTGCGAGACTGGCGGGCGACCCTGATCGCGGCCCTCGCCATGCCGCTGTCACTGATACCGACCTTTTGGGTCATGGATATCACCAACCAGTCGCTGAACGTCGTGACCTTGCTGGCCCTGTCGCTGACGATCGGTATTCTGGTCGATGACGCCATCGTCGAGATCGAGAACATCGTCCGGCACATCCGCGACGGGAAGGCCCCCTACCCCGCCGCCATCGAGGCCGCGGACGAGATCGGCCTTGCCGTCATGGCGACCACAGCGACCCTGGTGGCGGTGTTCGCGCCGACGGGATTCATGCCGGGCGTGGTCGGCCAGTTCTTCAAGAGCTTCGCCATCGCCACTTGCGTCAGCGTGCTGTTCTCCCTGCTGGTGGCGCGAACACTGACGCCCTTGATGGGCGCCTATCTGCTCAAGCGTGATCAGGGCAAGGAGCACGTCGATCCGTTCTGGATGAAGCCCTATCTGCGCCTGCTGGGCTGGTGCCTGGATAACACCCCAGCGCCGCAGCGCCTGCGCGACAAGGCCGTCGGCACCGCCGACCGCGTGTTCAGCCGCCGGGGCGCTCCGGCCGCCTTCCGGACATGGCTGGGCGCACTGAGCATCCCGCACGGCCTGGCGGTGATGGCGTTCTGCACCCTGTTCTTCTTCTTCTCGATCTTCCTGGCCAGCAAGCTTCCGGGCGACTTCATCCCGATCGAGGACGCCTCCCGCTCGACCGTCACGGTCCAGCTGCCGCCCGGAACGACGCTGGAACAGACCGACGAGACCGTCGGCCAGATCACCGCAATCCTGAGGGCGCGGCCGGAGGTGGAATCGGTCTTCTCATCCATCGGCTCGGCAACCGTCAGCTTCGGGCCCGGCGGCGGCGGCGGCGGCGCGGGCGAGGTCCGCAAGGCCGACTTGACCATCAATCTGGTCAGCCGCTGGGATCGCAAGCTGACGCAACAGGAGTTCGAGCGCGACGTCAGCCCATCCCTGCGGACCGTGCCCGGGGCGCGCATCCAGTTCGGCGCGGGCGGCGGCGGCAGCGGCCTGATGACCGTCTCGCTAGTCGGCGACGATCCGGCGGTGCTGGACCCCGCGGCGGCGGCTCTGGAACGCGAGATGCGCGAGATGCCGGGCCTTTCGAACGTGGCCTCGTCCTCGGCTCTGGCGCGGCCCGAAATCCTGATCACGCCCAAGCCGGACATCGCCGCCCTGCAAGGCGTGTCTTCGCAGGACATCAGCCAGGTGGCTCGTGTGGCCACCCTGGGCGACGCCGACCAGCTGTTGCCCAAGTTCAACCTGGGCGATCGACAGATCCCGATCCGCGTCATGCTGACCGAGGATTCGCGCACATCTCTGGGCGTGCTCGAGAACCTGAAGGTGCCGACCGCGACGGGCGGCTCGGTACCCCTGTCGTCGGTGGCTGACATCAGCTTCGGGGCCGGTCCCAACCAGATCGAGCGTCTGAGCCGCCGCCGCGTGGCCAACATCACCGGCGAATTGGCGGGCACGACCCTGGGCGAGATGACCATAGCGGTGAACGCCCTGCCCGCGATGACCAACCTGCCCGAAGGCGTCATGCAACAGCCGTCGGGCGACGCCGAGAGCTTCCAGGAACTGGGTCAAGGCTTCGCCTTCGCCATCATCACCGGCATCCTGCTGATGTATATGGTGCTGGTTCTGCTGTTCAAGAGCTTCATCCACCCCTTGACGATCCTGTTCGCCCTGCCGGTCTCGTTCGGCGGGGCCTTTCTGGCGCTGCTGCTGACCGGCAAGTCGCTGTCCATGCCGGCCCTGATCGGCATCATCATGCTGATGGGGATCGCGGCGAAGAACTCTATCCTGCTGGTCGACTACGCCATCATCGCCCTGGAACGGGGCGACAGTCGCCGCGACGCCCTGATCGACGCCGCCCACAAACGGGCGCGACCGATCATCATGACCACCATGGCCATGGTGCTGGGCATGCTGCCGATCGCCCTGGCGCTGGGCGAGGGCACGGCCTTCCGGTCACCCATGGCCATTGCGGTCATCGGCGGCCTGATCACCTCGACGGCGATCTCGCTGGTCTTCATCCCGGTCGTCTTCAACATGATGGACACGATCAAGGGCTGGGTCCGCTGGGTGATAGGCCGGGCCTTCCGGAACCAGCGCGACGCAGACCCGGTGGAGCATCCCGCGGAATAGGGAACGGTTCGCCAGCCTGCGAGATACTGCCGGTTGTCGACGCCCTCTGCGGGATGCGTGCCATGGCCGAGGCCGACGCGGCCCGGCCCCGCTGGTCCAAACCGACCTGATCAGTAGGCGAAGTCGCGATAGATGCGGCTGACATCGCCCTGCCACTCGCCGTGATACAGCTCCAGCAGCCGGTCGGCGGGGGTGATGCCGTTGTCGGCGATGTCTTCCAGTTCCGACAGATAGCCACGCTCGTCGACCATGCCGCCCGAGAAGCGGGCGCGGCTCTTCAGGCCCTGTTTGGCGATGGCCACCATGTCCACGGCGATCTCGCGCACGCTGCGACCGGCGACCTCGGCCTTGAGGCCCAGCCGGGTCACGTCGCGGCGCAGGCGTTCGTGGTCGGCGATGTCCCAGTGCTTGACCAGGTCCCAGGCGGCGGCCAGCGCGCCGCCGTCGTACAGCACGCCGGCCCACAGGGCCTGCAGCGCGCAGATTCGGCTCCACGGCCCACCGTCGGCGCCGCGCATCTCCAGATAGGACTTCAGCCGCACCTCGGGGAAGAGCGTCGTCAGGTGGTCGTTCCAGTCCTTCAACGTCGCGCGCTCACCGGGCAGGGCGGGCAGACCGTCGGTCATGAAGCCGCGGAACGACTGGCCCGACAGGTCGACATAGGTCTCGCCGCGCTTGGCGAAATACATCGGTACATCGAGGGCGTAGTCGGCGTAGCGCTCGAAGCCGAAGCCGTCCTGAAAAACGAAATCCAGCATGCCGGTGCGGTCGGGATCGGTGTCGGTCCAGACATTGGCCCGCGCCGACAGGAAGCCGCTGGGCCTGCCTTCGATGAAAGGCGAACAGGCGAACAGGGCGGTGGCGATCGGCTGCAACGCCAGCGAGGTGCGGAATTTGGCGACCATGTCGGCCTCGGACTCGAAGTCCAGGTTCGACTGGATGGTGCAGGTGCGCAGCATCATGTCGAGGCCCAGCGCGCCCTTCTTGGGCATATAGGCCCGCATGATGGAATAGCGGCCCTTGGGCATGACGGGCACGTCCTCGCGCCGCCACATCGGGTCGAAACCGGCGCCTATGAAGCCGAGGTTGATCTGGTCGGCGACCTGTTTGACCTCCATCAGATGGCGGCCGGTCTCGTCGCAGATGTCGTGGACGTCCTTCAGCGGCGCGCCCGACAGTTCGAACTGGCCGCCCGGCTCCAGCGAGATGGAGGCGGTCATGCCGTCGGTGTTCCGGCGCTCAAGGGCGATGATGTGGCCGGCCTCCTCGACCGGAGACCAGCCGAACCGCTGCAGGCCGGTCAGCATGGCCAGGATACCGCTCTCCCCGTCATAGGTCGGGCGGCGCAGGGTGGTGCGATCGAAGCCGAATTTCTCGTGCTCGGCGCCGATGCGCCATTCGCCCTTGGGCTTGGCCCCCCTGGACATGGCGCCGATCAGGTCTTCCCGGGAAAGCGGTTCGGCGTCGGCCATGCGGATCTGTAACCCCTCTTGTCGCGGCTAGATGGGCGGGAAGTCACGGTTGCTCAAGGGGGAGATTGTTTTCCCTGTCGCTCCGCGCGCGGCGCGTCGTGGCCTGAGGGAGGGCGTTCCCAATCGCCGATCGCGGCCTGCCACAGAGTCAGGGCGGCGATGGCGGCGGTGTCGGCCCGCAGGATGCGCGGGCCGAGGGAGACGGCGGTGGTGAAGGGCAGTGCGCGCAGGCAATCCCGCTCCTCCGGCGAGAAGCCGCCTTCGGGGCCGATCAGGACGGCCCAGGAGTCTGCCATTCCTCCCCCGTCGTGGGAGGGGGCCCGCCCCGGGGTCTCGCCCTCGGCGAGCCCGAGGACAGGCTCCGCAGTGGAGGGGGATGATCCAGACGCCGGCGTTCGGGGCTTGCCCCCTCCACCATCCTTCGGATGGTCCCCCTCCCCCGACGGGGGAGGATTGAGCGCGGCCATCGCCGGCGCGCCGCCGGTCTCGTCGCAGAACATCAGCAGGCGGCCGGTTTGCCAGCCGTCCAGCAGATCGGCCAGTTTCACCGGCTCGTCGATCAGGGGCACGTCGACCCGGCCGGTCTGTTCGGCGGCCTCGATGGCGATGGCGTCGAGACGGTCCATCCGGACATGCTGGGTCTGGGTGCGGTGGGTGACGATCAGGCGAATGCGGCGCACGCCCAGTTCGACGGCCTTTTCGACGGCGAATTCGAGCGCGCTCTTCTTGACCACGCTGATCAGCAGTTCGAGGTCGGGGCCGACCGATTGGGGCCGCACCTGTTCCTCCACCCGCAGCACCAGACCCTTCTTCAGCACCTCGGTGATGACGCAACGCCATTCGCCGTCGCGGCCGTTGAAGACCAGCAGGCTCTCGCCGATCTTCAGCCGCATGACCTGGGTCAGGTAACGCGCTTGGTCCGGCGTCGGGGCGACGGCGGCGTCGGGGGCGAGCGGGGTGGGGACGTGGAGGCGGATCATCGCTGGACCCTATCCATTGGTCGGCGTCTCGGGGAGTCTGACGCCGAGCAATCGCGCGACCACCGGGAAGATGGCGTCGGCGTCCGCCTCCACGCGGCCGAACGGCGCGCGCAGATCAAGCCAGTAGGCCCGGAACTCCTCGCCGTCGCCATGGGCCAGAACGGTCATGGCCGCGCGGATGCGGGTCCGGGTTTCGCGGGTCACTTCGGCGAAGGCCGGCAGGATGTCGACGCGCAGGGCCTGCGCGACCGCCGTCGCGTCCCGCGCGTCGACAGCACCGAGGCGGGCCAGGGTGGCGGCATTGTCAGCGCCTCCGATCCACGCATCGAACAGGCTGTCGAGCAGTTCGGAGCGGGCCCGCGCCTCGCGTTCCGCCAGTCGTTGGTTGGCTGTCTTGCGCACGGCGGAGTCTCCTAAAGCGTGCGCGCGATCAGCAGCTTCATGATCTCGTTGGTGCCGCCGTAGATGCGCTGGACGCGGGCGTCCTTGTAGAGCTGGGCGATCGGGTATTCGTTCATATAGCCGTAGCCGCCGTGCAACTGCAGCATCTCGTCGATGACCTCGCCCTGGATGTCGGTGACCCAGTATTTGGCCATCGAGGCCGTGACGGCGTCGAGCTGCCCCTTCAGCAGCAGGCCCATGCAGTGGTCGACGAACACCTTGGCCACGGTCAGCTTGGTCTTCACCTCGGCCAGTTTGAACTGGGTGTTCTGGAAGTCGATGACCCGCTTGCCGAAGGCCTTGCGCTCCTTGACGTAGGCGAGCGTCTCCTGAAGCCCGCGCTCGGCCGCGGCCACGCCCTGGACGGCGATGTTGAGCCGTTCCTGCGGCAGCTGCTGCATCAGCTGGACGAAGCCCTGACCCTCGCCGCCGCCGATGATGTTCTCGCCGGGGACTTTCACGTCGTTGAAGAACAGTTCGGAGGTGTCATTCCCCTCCATGCCGATCTTGTGCAGGTTGCGGCCGCGCTCGAAGCCTTCCGCGCCGTCGGTTTCGACGATGATCAGCGAGGTGCCCTTGGCACCTTCGCTGGGGTCGGTCTTGGCCACGACGATGATGAAATTGGCCAGCTGGCCGTTGGTGATGAAGGTCTTGGACCCGTTCACCACATACTGGTTGCCCTGTTTGATGGCGGTGGTCTTGATGCCTTGCAGGTCCGAGCCGGCGCCCGGCTCGGTCATGGCGATGGCGCTGACCAGTTCGCCCGACTGCAGCCGCGGCAGCCAGCGCGCCTTCTGCTCGGGCGTGCCGTAGTGCCAGATGTAGGGCATGACGATCGCATTGTGCAGCGAGATGCCGAAATGGTCCGCGCCCTTCCAGCCGAGCTGGCGCATCAGCACGACCTCGTGCCGATAGTCGCCGCCCATGCCGCCGTCTTCCTCGGGCATGGACAATCCCAGCAGGCCCGCCTCGCCGGCGTCGTTCCACAGGCTGCGCGGCACGGATGAGTTGGCCAGCCAGGACTGCACCGCCTCGGGGGCCGCGTGTTCGTCGATCCATTTGCCGACGCTGTCGGAGAAGAGGGTGATCTCCTCTTGCTGCATGAAGGCGGGTTCGGGGACGTTGAGGACGTTCAATTGGGCTCTCCGGTGCTGCGATCAACGATTGTCTTGAGTGTCGCAATGACAGCAGGCTGCCTGATCGAATGGTTATGTTGGCCCGAAAGGTGTTTGCAGGCGAGAATTGGGATGTTTCGCCAACTCCCCTGAACATAATCGACACCCGAAAAGGCGCTCGCATCGAGGAACACGGCTTTGCTCTTGCCGCCCGATGTTAAGATCATCCGAGGTCGAAGCGCCAGCGCCAACCGTCTCACCTGATCAGCAGAGAATTCTTCGGCGTCCCGGATGACGGATGCATCGCCAGCGCGCTTCCATTGTTCCAACGATTTTGCGCGAAAAACGATCGCAGCGGTTGCCACAGACCGCTTGAGAATGTCTGGCTCGACTATCTGCTTGAGAACCCCCGCGAACCGCCCTGCGGAGTCGATGTACGAAAGAGCATCCGGCCAACTATCAGGCGTCAACTGATCTGCAGTGACGTGCGCACCAGCGCCGGGCTGATCGGAAACGATCAGCAGGGACGGGTTCTCGATCGGAGGCCCGTACAGCGGAAAATATCCCAAAGAGTGGGTCGCTATTCGCCCTTTCAGCGACGTCCATTTAGCCTTGGTTGCCTCGAACAGTTTCTGCCCTGCTTCGGTGGCAAGTTTTTCGGCCACTAAAACGCTTCCGCCGGCATCTGCATCAGCACTTCGGCGCCCGTCTTCATCTTGATGAGGTGTGCGCCCGCGTCGGGCAGGATGCGTTCGACGAAGTAGCGGCCGGTCATCAGCTTGTTGGCGTAGAAGGGATCGGTCGTGCCCTCGTCCACCCTGGCCTGCGCCGCCTTGGCCATCTGGGCCCACATATAGGCCAGGGCCGTCAGGCCGAAGATGTGCAGATAGTCGGTCGACGCGGCACCGGCATTGTCAGGGTTCTGCATGCCGTTCTGCATCAGCCACATGGTGCCCTCCTGCAGCTTCTTCTTGGCGTCGGTCAGGCCGTCGACGAAGGGTTTGATCGGGGTATCGCCGCCGTTCTCGGCGACAAAGGCATCAATGTCGGCGAACCAGCTCATGATGGCGCGACCACCGTTCGACGGCAGCTTGCGCCCCACCAGGTCCAGGGCCTGGATGCCGTTGGCACCCTCATAGATCATGGTGATCCGCGCATCGCGCAGATACTGCGACGCCGGGAAATGTTCGGTGTAGCCCGAGCCGCCGTGCACCTGCATGGCCAGCGACGCGACGTGGAAGCCCTTGTCGGTCAGATAGGCCTTCAGCACCGGGGTGATCAGACCCATATAGTCATGGGCCTTCTGCGCTTCGGCCTCGTCGTTCGAGCGTTGAAGGTCGGCCTGGAGCGCGGTCCAAAGGGTGAAGGCCTGCCCACCTTCGACAAACGCCTTGGCCTCCAGCAGCATGCGGCGCACGTCGGGGTGGACGAGGATCGGATCGGCGGCCAGTTCGGGGTTCTTCGGTCCCGTCAGGCTGCGGCCCTGCAGGCGGTCCTTGGCGAACTCCGCGGCGGCCTGATAGGCGGCGGTGCCGATCGACAGGCCCTGCAGACCGGTGCCGAGCCGCGCCTCGTTCATCATCACGAACATGGCGGCCATGCCCTTGTTCTCGGTCCCCACCAGCCAGCCCTTGGCGTCGTCATAGGCCATGACGCAGGTCGAATTGCCGTGGATGCCCATCTTGTGCTCGAGGCCGGCGCAGGCCGCGCCTTCGTTGCGTTCGCCCAGCGAGCCGTCGTCATTCACGAAGACCTTGGGCACGACGAACAGGCTGATGCCCTTGATCCCCTCCGGCGCACCCTCGATCCGGGCCAGCACCAGATGGATGATGTTGTCGGTGAAGTCGTGCTCGCCCGAGCTGATCCAGATCTTCTGGCCGGTGATGTTGTAGCTGCCGTCGCCGTTCGGGACCGCCTTGGTGCGGATCAGGCCCAGGTCCGTGCCGCACTGCGGCTCGGTCAGGTTCATGGTGCCGCCCCATTCGCCGGTCGCCATCCTGGGCAGATACATGGCCTTCTGTTCGTCCGAGCCGTTGGCGTTCAGCCCCCAGTAGGCCCCCGCCGTCAGACCCGGATACATCGAGAAGGCGGCGCTGGCGGCGGCGGTCATCTGGCCAAAGGCCATGGCCACGACCGAGGGCATGCCCTGTCCGCCGTGCTCTGGCAGGGCCGAAAGCGCGGGCCAGCCGGCGGCGACCATGGCCTGATAGGCTTCCTTCCAGCCGGTCGGGCCGGTGACCTTGCCGTCGACCCATTTGCAGCCTTCCTGATCGCCGATGCGATTCAGCGGGGCGATGACCTCTTCGGCGAATTTGGCGCCCTCCTCAAGGATCTGGGCGACCAGATCGGACGAGACGTCGGCGAAGCCGGGCTGGTTGGCGTAGCGGTCGATCTCCAGCACCTCGTTCAGCACAAACGTCAGGTCTCGGACGGGGGCCTTGTAAGCCATGGACTACGCTCTCGCTTTGAAGGGCTGGATGACGTGATGGTCGGGGTTCAGACGCGCCTTGAGCAGGCTGGCGTATTCCTCGGCGCCGGGCAGGAGGTCGGGACGGTGTTCGCCCAGCTTCTCCTCCATCCACTGACAGGCGTCCTCGGCCGTCTGGATGGCGCCCTCGATGTCTTCGAGTTGCCGGCGCAGGGCCGCGATCTGGGCGCGGTGGCGGCGCAGGGCGACCGACATCTGGTGCGCGTTGTGATCCTTGCGGTCGTACAGATCCAGCATGTCCTGGATCTCCTGCAGGGAGAAGCCGATGCGGCGGCCCCGCAGGATCAGCTTGAGCCGCGCCCGGTCGCGGGCGTCGTAGACCCGCGTCTGGCCCTTGCGGGCCGGGGTCAGCAGACCCTTGTCCTCATAGAAGCGCAGCGCCCGCGCCGTCGCCCCGAACTCGCGGCACAGCTGGCGGATCGAATAGGTGCGATGGTCATCGGCGGTCGCCATGCCGAAGTCATAACTTGACGCGCACGTAAAGGGAAGCTTTGTGTCCCGCCATGCCGCGCAAGCACGTCAACGCCGCCGGAACGGCCAAGAGCGACCTGCCGCAGAAGACGTGTGTCGCCTGCGGCCGACCCTTCTCATGGCGCAAGAAATGGGCGCGGGACTGGGAGAGTGTGAAATTCTGCTCGGACCGTTGCCGGGGCGTCGGGTCCGGGTCGTGAGGGGTTGGTGGCGGCGGCGGGAGTCCGTTGGAGGTCCGCATCCTGGCGCGATGGCAATGTCAGGTCTCGACCCACTGCGAACATTTGGTGAGGCTGCTCTCAGGCACGCTGTCGCCGACAGCCCAGTGCATTTCTTCGATGTCGGCAAACCGAGGTTTCGAATGCCAGGATGCTGGACGACGGGACGGCCAAGGGGGCGATGACCGCCAGATTGGAGGCGTTCTCGTTGGCTTGAGGGTCCCCATGTTATCAGTTGGTGCGCGTTAAGGTGGAGAAGCTGTTTTGGATAAGCGGTGGGGCGTCCTGTTAGGGGGACACGAGTTTGACCTTTTGGACTGGAACGAGGGGCTGAACGCCGCCTTTGATCCAGTCGTGGAAAAGCTGACCATTCGCGAACGAGAAGAGTTTGTCTTGTTCTCCCAACGGTTTGCTGACGCAACCGATTACATAACGGTCCGCGCAGCCGCCCTGACAATGATCTCTGAAATCAACGGCATCATGGCCATCCGTAAGCGGGCCGGACGGGTGCGGCTTAAGAGCGTCGCGGATTTCTCCGATGGCGAACCCAAAATGTACGTCTCAATAGAGGCGCATGGCGCGCTGATGCGTGTCCGCGCTTCCTCGCCAACCCTCACAGTCCGCGACAGGCACGGCAACGTCATTCCGCCGCCACCGCCCATACCATCGGCGGCTCAAGACTGGCTCGAACTGTCCCGACAGTCCGATCATGTCTCTGACCTCCTCACTTACGCGGCGCGGGCAGACAACTGGTTTGACATTTACAAGCTGATTGAAGCCACTTCGGTGCTGGCGGGAGGCCAATCGAAACTGATTAAACTCTGCGGGAACCAAGTTAAAACCGCAATGGAGCGAGCCAATGAGGCTAGGCTCAGGACTCATTGATCATAGCCAGAAGATCACCGTGGCGGCGATAGTGATGGCAGACATGAAGGTGTGTGCGCATCGGTCGTAGCGGGTATGGATGCGTCGCCAGTCCTTGAGCCTGCCGAACATGTTCTCGAT
>NZ_JBDNHO010000098.1:0-7067 GCF_041688735.1 Brevundimonas sp. | reverse complement strand
TGCTGCGAGCCGCCGCCGAGACCACAATGACGGGCCTCTGGGACCGCATCGGCGATATCCTCAAGGCCTTCACACCCCAGGAATGCGCCAACTACTTCCGGCATGATGGCTATACGTCAACTTGAGCGGCGAACGCTCTAAACGCGGATGTCGAGCAGAGCCCCGGGGCGCTGGTAGCGCTCGCTCGCGGGGGTGGTTGCGGGCGCGATCGCGAACGTGGGTTCGGCCTCGGCGGCCCGGGCACCGGGGGCCTCGACGGCCTGGAGGGGGGCCCGGAAGAAGTCCGAGCGTGAGCCGCGCGTGGCCGGGACCGGCGACTGGGTCGGAAACAGCGGCGACAGGACCGGAGGACGAATCTCGCTCATGACGACAGGGTTAACGAAAACTGTCGGAGATGGGTTAACGCGCGTTAGTCAGTCCCGACGATCAGGGCCGGACGACCGTCGGCAGGGGGCGTGGCGGGGCCTGCATGGCCGCGACCAGTCGATCGATCTCGGCGTCGTCGATCAGAGGACCGCTCCATTTGGCGACGACCTTGCCCATGGCGTCCACGGCGAAGGTCTCGGGCGCGCCGGTAATGCCGAGGTCCAGCCCGGCCCGGCCCTCGCGATCGACCAGCACCATGGCAAAGGGATCGCCCAGTTCATCGAGGAAGGCGCGCGTCTTTACGGGATCATCTTTCCAGGCCACGCCGACGACGGCGACGCCTTCGGCCTTCAGCGCCATCAGTTTAGGGTGCTCGACCCTGCACGGCGCGCACCAGCTGGCGAAGACGTTAATCAGCATCGGACGGCCGACGCCCGCGGTCTTCAGGTCCACCATTCCAGGCCCGGCGATGCTGCCGGTAAGGATCGGCAGGAGGGTCTCGGGCACGGCCTGGCCGACGAGGGCGTCCGGCTTGATCGCCGGATCGCGCTTCAGCGACCAGCCGATGAACAGGGCGGCCAGGGCGACCAGAACCACCAGCGGCACGAAGGCGAGCCAGCGATTCATTCGGAGCGCGTTCCCGCTTCGGCTTCCATCCGCTTCAGCTCGGCGTGGCGTCGACGCGCGGTCAAGGCCGAACGGATGGCGAGGCCGCCCAGCACTAGGGCGCTGACGCCCCAGGACGGCCAGACGAAGGCGGCGTAGGTTCCCATGTCGAAATCGAGCATCGTCAGGCCTCCATCGCGCTACGGGCGCGCAGGGTCATGATCCGTCGACGGACGATCTCGCTGCGGATGTCGGTCAGCCAGATCGCCAGGAACAGGACTCCGTAGGCCGCCATCATGATCAGCAGGGGCGTCAGATAGACCGCCGACATCGAGGGGCCGTCGGCCCGCAACAGCGAGGCCGGCTGGTGCAGGGTGTTCCACCAGTCAACCGAGAATTTGACGATCGGCAGATTGATCAGTCCGACCAGCCCCAGCACGGCGGCGGCGCGCGCGGCCTTGGCCTCGTCGTCGATCGAGGCCCGCAGCGCCATATAGCCGATGTAGAACAGGAACAGGACCAGCACCGACATCAACCGCGCATCGCCCCACGCCCACCAGGCCCCCCACATCGGCTTGCCCCACAGACTGCCGGTGACCAGCGCCAGGGCGGTGTAGGCCGCGCCGGGCAGGGCAGCGGCGCGGGCCGCGGCGTCGGCGAGCGGGTGGCGGAACACCAGGGCGAAGAAGCTGGAGACGCCCAGCACCGCATAGATCATCAGTCCGATCGAGGCTGCGGGGACGTGGACAAACATGATGCGGACGGTGTCGCCCTGCTGATAGTCCTCGGGCGCCGCGAACGACAGCCACGTGCCCACGGCCAGCAGCACGGCCGTCAGCGCCCACAGAACTGGCGTCAGGGGTCGGGTGAAGCGCAGGAAGCGCTCGGGATTGGCGAGACCGAACATCGGCCGACCTTTAGAGGCCTATCGCGCGGGACGCTATACGGCGACGAGGCCTGTGTTAGAGCGTCGCGCTCAGACAGAATGGCTTCGATGACCGACGACGAGACCAGCGGCTCCAACGGCAAAGCCCTCGCCGACGGCGACAGCGTGACCCTGATCAAGGACCTGAAGGTCAGGGGCTCGGGCGGGGTGACGGTCAAGCGCGGCCAGTTGGTCAAGAACATCCGCCTGACCGGCGACACGGACGAGATCGAGGCCAATGTCCGCTCAAACGGAAATCCCATTGAGCCTGCCTCACGAAACCACTGGGTCCCCGCTTTTGCGGGGATGAGCGGATAGTGGGGACCTAGCCCTGCGCATTCCGGATCGCGGCGGCGCCCGCGAACGGCGTGATCACGGCCGCGAACAGGACGTAGGCGACGAGGAAGGCCAGGGCCGGGACGGGCGACAGCTCATTCGTCGCGCGCTCCAGCGCCCCCGCCCCGAACACCACCGGCGGGATGAACAGCGGCAGGACGATCACCGCGATCAGAAGGCCACCGCGTTTGGCACCCAGCGCCAGTGCAGCGCCCAGCGCCCCTGTCAGGGCGAAGCCGAGGCTGCCGATCAGGGCCGACAGACAGACCAGCGGCGCCAAGGTCGGCGGCAGGCCGAGGGTGATGGCGGCGAGCGGCGCGGTGATCGCCAAGGGGACCCCCACCGCCAGCCACTGCGCCTTGGCCTTGGCGATGACGACCAGTTCCAGCGGGACCGGGCCGAGGGAGATCAGATCAAGAGCGCCATCCTCATGGTCCCGCTCGAACACACGCTCCAGCGACAGGATCGACGAAAGGGCCAGGGCCAGCCAGGCGATGCCGCCCGCGACCGGCCTCAGGCCCGCAGGGTCGCCCCCGGCCGCCAGCGGAACGAGGACCGTCAGGCACAGGAAAAAGCCGCAGGCCAGCAACGGCCCGCCACCGCCGGCCCAGGCCAGGGCCAGCTCGCGCCGGAACAGGATCACCAGCCCCTTCATCGCCCGGCCCCGATATCGATCGCCCGCGCGGCGACCGGCAGGGGATCATGCACGGCGGCGATGATTCCGCCGCCCTTGTCGATATGCGCCTGCATCAGCAGGCCGAGCGCCGCGCGCCAGCGGGCGTCCAGGGGGGCGAAGGGTTCGTCCAGAAGCCAGATCGGGCGCGGCGCGGCGATCAGCCGGGCAAAGGCGAGGCGGCGGCGCTGACCGGCCGACAGCATGCGCACCTCGAGGTCGAGCAGGGGTTTGAGGGCCAGGACGTCCACGGCGGCGGCGATCCCGTCGACGTCGGCGCCCAGCCATTGCGCCTGAAAGGTGAGTTCGTCCCGGGCCGTCCGTGCGCCCTTCAACCCGTCCAGATGGCCCAGCCAGTGGATGTCCTCAGATCGTCGGTCTGCGGGTGCGGCAGGCGGACTTGTCTCGGTTGTCCCCGTCGTATCCCCGGATCGCGTAGCCGAATTCTCCACGAAGTCCTCACCGAAGGCGACGGTCCCCGCGTCCGGGCGAATGAAGCCGGCAAGGGTCCGCAGCAGGCTGGTCTTGCCCGCGCCATTCGCCCCGGTCAGCGCCAGCGCCTCGCCTGAGGCGAGCGAGAACGACAGGTTGCGGAACAGGATCCGTTCGCCGCGCGAGACGGTGAGGGAATTGGCGGTCAGCATCCTGTCTCCTCGCTGTCGCATAGCGATGGGGCGGTGGCGCGGCGCGACTGCGCGCCGTGACGGAGGGGGCGATGCTGGCGGAGGCCCGTGGAACGCCAATCCCTGTCGGCCGGTGTCGCCCCCTCCACCCTCCGATCTGAGTCGCCCGGGCGGTCCCCCTCCCCATCTGCGATGGGGAGGAGATTAATGAGACTCGTTCTCAATGCCCCTACACCCTGCGCGGATACATGGACGGCGCCCGGAACCCTCGTTATATCCGGCCTCGCCGCAGCAGGCGTTCGCCGCGCGCGTCGGGGACCTGTGCGCCCCGCCGTCGACCGCGCGTTCGTGCAACCGGATTGTCGGGCGGCGTGAACCAGAGGAAGCCTCTCCATGCCGTCGAACGACAGCCTCAACACCCGCCGGGACATGACCGTCGGGCGCAAGAAATACGCCTATTACAGCCTTCCCGCCGCCGAGGAAGCCGGTCTGGCCGGGATTTCCCGTCTGCCGCGCTCGATGAAGGTGCTGCTGGAGAACCTGTTGCGCAATGAGGACGGGGTTTCCGTCACCGAAGCCGACCTGCGCGCCGTCGCCGCGTGGATCGACAACAAGGGTTCGGTCGAGCACGAGATCGCCTTCCGCCCGGCCCGCGTGCTGATGCAGGATTTCACAGGCGTGCCCGCTGTGGTCGACCTGGCCGCCATGCGCGACGCCATGACGGCGCTCAGCGCCGACCCGTCCAGGATCAATCCGCTGACCCCGGTCGATCTGGTGATCGACCACTCGGTCATGGTCGATTATTTCGGCACGCCCGGTGCCTTCGACAAGAATGTCGAGCGCGAATATGAGCGCAATATCGAACGCTATAAATTCCTGCGCTGGGGTTCGTCGGCCTTCAACAATTTCCGCGTCGTGCCCCCCGGCACCGGCATCTGCCACCAGGTCAATCTCGAACATCTGGCCCAGACCGTCTGGACCGTGGCCGAGGGCAAGGCGACCGTCGCCTATCCCGACACCGTGGTCGGCACCGACAGCCACACCACCATGATCAACGGCCTGGCCGTGCTGGGCTGGGGCGTCGGCGGTATCGAGGCCGAGGCGGCCATGCTGGGCCAGCCGATCCCGATGCTGATTCCGGAGGTTATCGGCTTCCGCCTGTCGGGTGCCATGTCCGAGGGCACGACCGCCACCGATCTGGTTCTGACCGTCACCCAGATGCTGCGCAAGAAGGGCGTGGTCGGCAAGTTCGTGGAGTTCTTCGGCCCCGGCGTGAACAGCCTGACGATCGAGGACCAGGCCACCATCGCCAACATGGCCCCGGAATACGGTGCCACCTGTGGCTTCTTCCCGGTTTCGGCCGCGACCATCGCCTATCTGACCGCGACGGGCCGCGACAAGGCGCGGCTCGCCCTCGTGGAAGCCTATGCCAAGGCGCAAGGCCTGTGGATCGACGAGACCTCGGAAGACCCGATCTTCACCGACGTGCTGGAACTGGACATGGGCACGGTCGTGCCGTCGCTGGCCGGCCCCAAGCGTCCGCAGGACAAGGTCGAGCTCACCATCGCCGCCTCGGCCTTCGAGACCGCCCTGACCGAGGTCTTCAACCGCGCGACCGACGCCCCGCGCGTCAAGGTCGAGGGTGAGAAATTCGACCTCGGCGATGGTGACGTGGTCATCGCCGCCATCACCTCCTGTACCAATACCTCCAACCCCTCGGTCCTCATCGCCGCCGGTCTGGTCGCGCGCAAGGCCGTGAAGCTGGGTCTGACGGTCAAGCCGTGGGTCAAGACCTCGCTGGCCCCCGGTTCGCAGGTGGTCACCGACTATCTGACCGCCGCCGGCCTGCAGGCCGATCTGGACGCCCTGGGCTTCAACCTGGTCGGCTACGGCTGCACCACCTGTATCGGCAATTCGGGTCCGCTGTCGGATTCGATCTCCAAGGCCATCAACGACCATGGTCTGGTCGCCACCTCGGTGCTGTCGGGCAACCGCAATTTCGAGGGCCGGGTGAACCCCGACGTCCAAGCCAACTATCTGGGCTCGCCGCCGCTGGTCGTCGCCTATGCCCTCGCCGGTTCGATGCGGATCGACATCTCGAAGGATCCGATCGGTCAGGACAAGAAGGGCAAGGATGTCTTCCTCAAGGACGTCTGGCCGACCTCGAAAGAGATCGCCGACATCCAGAAGAAATGCGTCACCCCGGCCATGTTCGCCAAACGCTATGCCGACGTCTTCAAGGGCGACGCCCATTGGCAGGGCATCGACGTCGAGGGCGGCCAGACCTATGCCTGGGACGAGGCCTCGACCTATGTCGCCAACCCGCCCTATTTCGAAGGCCTGTCGATGGAGCCGGCGCCGGTCGCCGACATCATCGAGGCCCGGGTGCTGGCCATCTTCGGCGACTCGATCACCACCGACCACATCAGCCCGGCCGGCTCGATCAAACAAACCTCCCCTGCGGGCGTCTATCTGAGGAACCGCGGCGTCGACGCCCTGGACTTCAACAGCTACGGCGCGCGCCGGGGCCACCATGAAGTCATGATGCGCGGCACCTTCGCCAACATCCGCATCCGCAACAAGATTACGCCGGACATTGAAGGCGGGGTGACCAGACACTTTCCCTCGACCGACACCATGTCAATCTACGACGCGGCCATGCGCTACCAGTCCGAGGGCCGGTCGCTGGTCGTGTTCGCGGGCAAGGAATACGGCACCGGCTCGTCGCGCGACTGGGCGGCCAAGGGCACCCGCCTGCTGGGCGTCCGCGCCGTGCTGGCCGAAAGCTATGAGCGCATCCACCGCTCCAACCTGGTCGGGATGGGCGTTGTGCCGCTGCAGTTCAAGGCCGAGGGCTGGACCAAGCTGGGCCTGACCGGCGAGGAGATCGTCACCATCCGTGGTCTGTCGGACGTCAACGTCGGCAAGCTGAAGCCGCGTCAGGACCTGTGGGTCGAACTGTTCCGCCCCTCGGACGGCAAGATGGCCCGCTTCCCGGTCCGCTGCCGCATCGATAACCAGACCGAGCTGGACTACTTCAAGGCCGGCGGGGTCATGCCCTATGTGTTGAGGAATCTGGCGAGCGGCCCGGAAGCCGTCGCGGCGGAATAGGCTTCAGGGCGCTCAAGCAGCGAGGCTCCGCGAGCCGAGCGTGAGCGCAAAAGACGAGGGCCGGCGGAGCGATCCGCCGGCGCTTTGTTTTGCTACGCGGCTGCCGGAGAGCGGACCTTCCGGAGGACGGTTAGGGGTGGTGGGCGGACATTGCACCGTGGCATAACGGGCAAATGAGAAATCTCTGGGCTGGGGGCTATACACAAGGCGAACTTGATGACGCGCAGGAAAGGTTTGGGCTTTGTTTCCCGCCCGATCTTGTGGAGCTTCTGCTCGACCGACGTCCGCTAGGCTCAGGACTCATTGATCATAGCCAGAAGATCACCGTGGCGGCGATAGTGATGGCAGACATGAAGGTGTGTGCGCATCGGTCGTAGCGGGTATGGATGCGTCGCCAGTCCTTGAGCCTGCCGAACATGTTCTCGAT
>NZ_JBDNHO010000097.1:0-2416 GCF_041688735.1 Brevundimonas sp. | reverse complement strand
CACGCTCCCGAAGATCGTCCGAACGCGCCTTGCCCATAATAGCCTCCCAATCAGAAGACCCATGGACTCACGGTTCGGACCCGATGGGAATCCCCCGCTCGATCACATTCGATTCAACTCAGCGGGCGGCTGCTCTAGCAGCGCCCGCTTGGGCGTAGATTCTATTGCTCATCCTGTTCAGCGGCTTCACGACGGGCTCTCACGACTGCGGCCGCGACGTTCCCGGCTTGGGCCTGGGGATTGATGCGGTTCTGCTCGGCTGCATACAGCCCGCGCAGATAGGCCATGTCCCAAGCGGTCAGGCCGTCGACTCGATCGGGCGCGTCGAAAAGGTTCAGCACGGTGTCGTAGCGACCGCTGTCGGCGTCGTCATCTATCTGGGCCAGGGTCACCATCGCCAGATAGTCGGCCAGCTTGTTCACCGGCAGGCCGCTGACGTCGTCGATGTCGACGATGATGATGACCTTGCTCATGTCGTCGCGAATCTGGCTGGCCAGCCGTGACGCGGCGAACACAAAGATCACCGGCGGGTTGAGATCGCCGGGCAGTCGAATGGCCCGTCTTCCTGTCGCGGAGTCAACGGGCGTGCTGATCTGCCACCAGCGGACAGGTCTGATGTCCGACTGGAAGGCTTCCAGAGCGCTGCTCGTCTGCGTCATCTGCAGGCTGCCGGTGCGGAATGACCGGCGCTTCCGCTCCACCAGCGCCCGGGCCGTCGTGGCTCCGTCGTCGGTTGCCACGATCAGGACATTGGCCGTGCAGCCCGGCTCTCCGACGCGCACGCCCATGTCGCCAGCCACGTCTGAAACGCGATCGATGATCCCTTGAGCGACGTCTCGCTGAAGATTGGCCACACCGACGCAAATGGGCGTGTTCCAGCGCGCCAAACCGCGGCGTCGATTGGGCGCGGCGACGTCCTCAATGAACTCCTGGGCCATCTGCTCGATACGCCGGGTGTCGATGACGACGTCGTCCAGCTGAACCGGGGCGGGATCCTGCGGCGGTGGAGCCGACTGCGGCGCCGAAAGCCCGAGGAGCAGGCCGAGAAAGGGTGCGAGCATGACCTACTCCTTCGACAGGTCCTGCTTCCTGAACCAGGCCAGCGCGCCGATCAGCTTCAGGATGGTCCGCAGGGCGAGCCCGGTCAACCAGCGCCGTCCGTGACGTGCCGCAGGTCGGCAAGCTGTTCGAGACGATCGGCCCGCGCTACGCCGACCGCAACGGCGGCTATATCCGCATCATGAAGGCCGGCTATCGCCACGGCGACAACGCCGGGATGGCCGTGATCGAGTTCGTCGACCGCGACGCCGACGCCAAGGGCCTGGACTCAGGTCCGGTCTATGCCATCGAGGGCGACGACGAGAACTGATCGCCGACCCACAAGGCAAGGCGGAGAATTGAGGGCGGCTGGTGTGAACCGGCCGCCCTTTCTCGTTGCTCCGATCAGTCGGGTTCGTCTTCAGGGGTGGAGCTCTCGGCCGCTGCTGCGTCGCGGCGATCGCGAAACATGTCATTGGCCACCTGGCCCAGCTGAGACGCAGGGGCCCGTCGGTTCAGCTCAGTGCCGTACAGCGCGTCCAGATACGCGCGATCCCAATCGGTCATTTCTTGCGCGATGTCGGGATTGGCGACGACGTTCAGGATGCTGGGAAAGCTTCCAATGTCGGCGTCCGGATCGATCTGGGCGAAGGCGACCATGGCGATGTAATCGCTGAGCTGGCGCAGGGTCAGGCCCTCGACCTGATCGATGTCGAAGATCACGAAGGCGCGCCGAAATTCGTTTCGAACCGCGGCGGTCAGGAGTCCGTCGCCCCGAATGCGGCGCGGCTCCTCTTCGCCCGGCAGTCGCACGGCCGGCGCGCCCGTCGCGACCGTGACCGGCATGGAGACATGCCACCAGCGCACCGGCCGGTCGGTGGTCACGAACAGTTCGAGCCGCCGCCGGGAGCCCGCCGCCCCGGCATAGTACGGTCGAAAAGCATTTGGGCTGCGCTCGACAAGGGCGGCCGCCAGAGCCGACGCTTCTTCGGTGGCGATGATCATCACATTCGGGCCACAGCCCGGTTCGCCGACCGCCATGCCCAGCATGGCGGCGACGTCCGATACGCGATCGGCGATGGCTTGGGAAGCCTCGCGGCTCAGATTGGCCACGCCCACGCAAACGCCGGCGCGCTCATTCCATCGCGACGGCCCGCGTCCCGCCTGCGGCGACGTGACGGCATCGACGAAGGTCTCCACCTGCTCGCGGAGGGGGGTGCCCTGAACGACTACGTCGTCTAGGCTCAGGACTCATTGATCATAGCCAGAAGATCACCGTGGCGGCGATAGTGATGGCAGACATGAAGGTGTGTGCGCATCGGTCGTAGCGGGTGTGGATGCGCCGCCAGTCCTTGAGCCTGCCGAACATGTTCTCGAT
>NZ_JBDNHO010000096.1:0-9944 GCF_041688735.1 Brevundimonas sp. | reverse complement strand
CCCGTGCCCAGCCAGGCGGCCGCGTTGTGAGTGAAGATGTCGATCAGGGCCGGCGACTTCTGGTGGATGCCGAAAATCATCATGTTGAGGATCGACTCGGCGGAAAACACGCCCGACTTCAGATGGGCGATGTTCTCCTGCTCGAACTCTTCGGACACGAAGAATCGGGCGCGAGCCAGCACCCAGTCATAGGGATCGCGCACCAGCAGGATGTGTCGCGCGAAGCGGATGTTGGCCAGAGACTGGTCGCTGAACAACAGATGCCCGCTGGACAGCTTCGGAGCCCTCGGATTGAAGGCGTCCAGGTGCTCGTGCATGTTAGGTATCTGCACGAAATCCCGGTCGTGATGCTGATGTACCGGCACGAACATCCGCAGGATGTTGCGCAACAGATGAGTGCCGCCCTTGGGCACGCTGTTCATCAAAACGGGCTGTGTCAGCGGTGCTTGCTCGAAGCGGGCCACCTGTTCGTTCAGCGTGTCCTTGATGCCCTTGATGATCGCCATGCCGTCTCCACCGCCGCGCCCTGACGCGGACCTTTTCGTCCAGTCCACCCACCAATTGACTAGGGGCGGCGGATCGCTCCGCCGCCCCCGTCTAGTCGAAATCGACGGTTGTTAGAAAGACTTGGCCAAACGGACGAAGGCGCGACGTCCGTAATAGGCTTCCTGATATTGCGACGACAGGATCGAGTTGCCTTGGGTGCCGACCGCCGCCGACGAGGCCGCCGGAGGCAGTTCGTCGAACAGATTGGCGACGCCGCCCGAGACCTTCCAGCCTCCGGCCCAACCGCCGCCCTCGGTTTCATACGCCAGCGACACGCTGTGGAAGCCGGTGAACTCGGCTTCCGCCTTCAGCAGTCCCACGCGACCTTCGATGGTCTGGAACTGCGATCGACCGTTGCGAACGCGATCGGGACGGTTGTCCTGTCCGCCGATCCAGTCGAAGCCCCAGAACGCGGTCCAGGGACCCCGGTCGATGATGGCGTTTAGGTTGCCGACCAGTTCGGGATTGCCCACGTCACCCCGGAAATCGGTGCTGAAATCGGCGAACGTCGATTGGTTGGTTTCCAGCGTCCAGGTTGTCTGGCTGTCGAGGGTCAGAGTGCCCCAGCTGAAGTCACCGAACCAACGCGCGGTGAAGTCCAGGCCACGGTTGTTCTGTTCGGCGATGTTCAGGAAGCTGTCGCGAATCTGGACGATGCTGCCGCCAAGGGTCGGATCACGATCGAACTGATCGCAGATCGGATCGGTGGGGAAGGTCTCGGACAGATAACAGGCCGCCAGGATGCCGCCGGCGCCCAGGACGTCGACCTGATCCTCGATCTTGATCTCGAAATAGTCCAGCGCCAGGCTGAGGTTGCTGTCTGGCGGGGTCAGGACCACGCCGATCACAGTGGCCTTGGAGGTTTCGGGCTCAAGCACGCCCAGGCCGCCCCCGGTGACGACTTCAGCCGACACTATGCCGCCGGTGAAGTCGCCGGCCACGCCACCACCCGGTCCGGCCGGGTTCCGGCAGTTGACGTAGATGGGATCGCTGGTCTGCAAGGTGCCGTCCGCGACGCGCAGGTCCAGGTTGAGGCAGGGATCGACGTTGCGCTGGCCGACGAAGCTGGTCTGGTCCGCCAGATACAGTTCGAACAGCGCCGGGGCGCGGAACGACGTGCCGTGCGTGGCGCGGATGCGGATCGTGTCGCTGATCGCCCAGTTCAGGCCGATCTTGTAGGTCGAGGCGTCGCCCGAGGTCTCGGTGTCGGTGTAGCGGCCCGACAGGGACAGATCGAGCCTCTGGACATAGGGCAGGTCCGCCAACAGCGGCACAGCCAGTTCGGCGTAGACCTCCTTGGTCTCTTCCGTGCCCTCGGTGATGCC
The DNA here is from genome assembly GCF_041688735.1 of Brevundimonas sp. GTDB lineage: Bacteria > Pseudomonadota > Alphaproteobacteria > Caulobacterales > Caulobacteraceae > Brevundimonas. The sequence goes on along the minus strand of NZ_JBDNHO010000096.1, from coordinate 8,073 downwards.
GCCGCCGCTCAGGCCCCAGCTGTTGTCGGCCAGGGTGACCGCGCCGGGGGTGTCGACGATCTCGTCGCGACGAACGTGGAAGCCGACGGCGACGCCCAGAGGACCGGCCGGAAGGTCGAACAGATTGCCCGCCAGCGAGCCTTCCAGATAGGTCTGCTCATAGATCGTGTTGCCGGTTTCGTTGTCGAACAGGAAGCCGCGTTCCGCCTGCGTCAGATTTCCGCGCAGGAACTCCGGATTGGTGAAATCGACGTCGATGCAGGGACGGCCGCTGACCGGCAGGTTGGTGCCGACGCACGACGCCGTCTTGAAGCTGGTCGAATCGACCGCGTCCTGAAGGATGACGTCCGAGGTGTATTCGCCGTCCGAGCGGCTGTACTGGCCGAAGACGTCCCACTGCCAGCCGTCCAGGAAGCCGCCGCCGCCGATCTCGCCACGCAAACCGAGCACGACGCGCGCGTAGTCCACCGTCTGCGACTGGTCGAAGTGATCGGTGACCGGCGTGGCGCTGAGGATGTTCAGGCCGGTGAAGCCCGTGACCGGATCGCCACCCGCGCCGGGACCGTAGTAGAAGTCCAGGAAGTCGGCGGTATAGGTGTAGTTCCAGAACTGGCGATAGCTGTCGGTGCGGCTCTCGCGGCGGTTCAGCAGCAGTTCGGCATAGGCCTCGACCCCACCGCCCAGCTCATACGCGCCTTCGACGAAGGCGGTGTAGCGCTCGGTTTCGGGGATGATCGACTCTTCGAGCGCGAAGTCGGACAGGTTGTTGGTCACGGCGCGCGAGGCGGCGTCGTAGTTGACCAGGAAGAAGCCGGCCGGGGCGTTCGGGTACCGGGCGCTGACCGCCGGGTTCGTCGGCCGCGTCGGAATGAACTGGCCCAAGTTGCCGTCATAATCGAACTGGAAGCGACCCGGACGGCCCGAGAAGTTGGCACCGTAGACAAAGACCTGACCGAAGGCGAGGTCCGTGCACTGGGGCTGGCCCGTGCGGGGATCGACGCGGTCGGTGCGGTTGCTGGTGCCCGGCTCGAACAGGAACTGGTTGCGGCAGACCAGATAGTCGCGCTCTCCGGCGGCCAGCTTCTCTTGCAGGTAATAGTCGCCCGAGATGTTCAGATAGCCGCGGTCGAAGGTTTTGCCCCAGCTGCCGGCGACGTTGTACTGCTCGCCGCCCTGTTCGAAGGGCAGGCTGGCGAAGGCCGACATCTCGCCGCCGTCGCGGGCGCGTTCTGTGATCAGGTTGACCACGCCGGCCACGGCGTCGGAACCGTAGATGGACGAAGCGCCGTCCTTCAGCACGTCGACGCGATTGATCGCCGACTGCGGAATGACGTTCAGGTCGAAGGCGGACACGCCGCCGCGCGTGCCGGCCGGGCCCGCTCGACGGCCGTTCAGCAGCACCAGGGTGCGGTTCGCGCCCAGGCCGCGCAGCGAGATCGTCGCGGCACCCGGACCGCCGTCGGTGACAAAGGCGCTGGAGATGGTGGAGTTGACCTGGGGCGAACCGGCCGCGAGCGTCGAGCTCTGCAGCAACTGGGCCGTGTCGCTCAGGCCCCGCTGCTCGGCGCGCTCGGTCGTCAGGACCTGCAGCGGCGAGGCGCTGGTGAACTCGTTCTGGGGGATGCGCGACCCCGTGACGATGACGTCCTCGACCTGGGACGCTTCGTCCTGCGCCTCTTCCTCGGTCTGGGGCGCAGTCTGGGGGTCCTGAGCCAGGACGGGGCTGGCGAACAAAAGGACGGCGAATAAACCGCCCGCCAAGGCCGAGGTGTCGCGCAGTCGGTTCTGCAAGGTCATAAAGTCAATCCTGAAAAAGAAACTGGTGGAGCGTGACGGCGCTGGTCGCAGGATAGCTTAGCCACTAACTTGCTGACCCGTTACTACCCCTGCTCTCAAGGAATGGGTCAAGCAAGGCGGCACCTTGCCATTATCCCCCTTTACGACAGGTTTTGGATGCTTTTGCGACCGAGGTGTCGCTTCTTGGCCGCGCACGGTGTGGCGCGCGACGATTCCAAGACGCGGATTTCGTCTTGTCGCATGGGCTCGCCATCTCTAGACGAGCCGCTTAGCCGACAACCCGATCTGAAACCGCGCGGCGCATCGCCGTTCGCGGCTCCGCGCGCGCCAGGAGCTTGCCCCGTGACCGCCTCCGATGTCCCGCACGACGAGCGCGACGCCATGGTGCGTGCGGCCTTGGCCGAGCACGGTGACACCGGCGTCACACCGCGGCACACGTTGTTCTACTTCAACGGGGAGGGCGACCACGACGACCTGAATGAGGTCGCGCGGCGCGCCGGTTTCATCACGCGCGGATCGGATGACTCGACCGTTCTCGAAACGACGATGGCCGTGGACGAGGTGTCCTTCGCCCCGGTCTCGTCCATGATGCAATCCTGGGCCGCGGCCTTCCAGCTGGACTATGACGGCTGGGAGTGCGCGGTCGTGACCAACTAGAGGAGGCCGAGATGCCCAAACGTACGGACATTCAGTCGATTCTGATCATCGGGGCGGGGCCCATTGTCATCGGTCAGGCGTGCGAGTTCGACTATTCCGGCGTCCAGGCGTGCAAGGCACTGAAGGCTGAGGGATATAGGGTCATTCTGGTCAACTCCAACCCCGCCACCATCATGACCGACCCGGAGGTGGCGGACGCCACCTATATCGAACCGATCACGCCGGACTTCGTCGAGCGCATCATCGCCAGGGAGCGGCCCGACGCCCTCTTGCCGACCATGGGCGGCCAGACGGCGTTGAACACGGCGCTGGCGCTGGACGCCTCGGGTGCCTTGAAAAAGTACGGCGTCGAGATGATCGGGGCCAGGGCCGACGTGATCGACAGGGCCGAGAACCGCCAGAAATTCCGCGACGCCATGGACAAGATCGGGCTGGAAAGCCCGCGCTCCAAGGCCATCCACCACATCGACGAGGCCGACGCCGCCCTGGCCTTCGTCGGCCTGCCCGCCATCGTCCGCCCGTCCTTCACCCTGGCCGGAACCGGCGGCGGCATCGCCTATAATGTCGAGGAATATTACGAGATCGTCGCGCACGGCCTGGATCTGTCGCCGACCACCGAGGTGCTGGTCGAGGAGAGCGTGCTGGGCTGGAAGGAGTATGAGATGGAGGTCGTCCGCGACACTGCGGACAACTGCATCATCATCTGCTCCATCGAGAACATCGACCCGATGGGGGTGCACACCGGCGACAGCATCACCGTCGCCCCGGCCTTGACGCTGACCGACAAGGAATACCAGCGGATGCGGACGGCGAGCATCGCCGTGCTGCGCGAGATCGGGGTGGAGACCGGCGGGTCCAACGTCCAGTTCGCGCTGAACCCCGCCGACGGCCGGATGCTGGTGATCGAGATGAACCCGCGCGTGTCGCGGTCCTCGGCCCTGGCGTCCAAGGCCACCGGCTTCCCGATCGCCAAGGTCGCGGCGCGTCTGGCCGTCGGCTACACGCTGGACGAACTGACCAATGACATCACCATGGTCACGCCCGCCTCGTTCGAGCCGAGCATCGATTATGTCGTCACCAAGATCCCCCGCTTCGCCTTCGAGAAATACCCAGGCGCCGAGCCCACCCTGACCACGGCGATGAAGTCCGTGGGCGAGGTCATGGCCATTGGCCGGACTTTCCAGGAATCCATGCAGAAGGCCCTGCGCGGGTTGGAGACCGGCCTGACCGGGTTCAACGAGATCGACATCGACGGCGTCGTCCCAAGTCCGGGGGACGTCGAGGACGAGGCCGGTTCCCGCGCCGCCGTGATCCGCGCCCTGGGCCAGCCGACGCCGGACCGCATCCTGGTCATCGCCCAGGCCTTCCGCCACGGTCTGAGCGTGGAGGAGGTCAACGCCGCCTGTTCCTACGAGCCGTGGTTCCTGCGCCAGATCGCCGACATCGTGCGCGAGGAAGGGCACCTGCGCGTGAAGGGGCTTCCCGGTTTTCCTTCTCCCCTCGAGGGAGAAGGTGGGCGGCGGAGCCGCTCGGATGAGGGGGCTGTGTCATCAGGCTCGCCTTTGAGCGATGAGCGTGAGGCGGGCAGCCCCCTCATCCGGCCCTCCGGGCCACCTTCTCCCTCGAGGGGAGAAGGGGACGCCGCCCGCGATTTCCGCCGCCTGAAGTCAAAAGGCTTCTCCGACGCCCGGCTGGCGCAGCTGACGGGCAGCACCGAAAAAGCCGTCCGCACCCTGCGCCGCGCCCTGAATGTCCGCCCCGTGTTCAAGCGCATCGACACCTGCGCCGCCGAGTTCGCCTCGGCCACCGCCTATATGTACTCGACCTATGAGACCGGGGCCCTGGGGCAGGTTCCGCAATGCGAATCCAACCCAACCGACAGAAAAAAGGCGATAATTCTGGGCGGCGGGCCGAACCGGATCGGGCAAGGGATAGAGTTCGATTACTGCTGCTGCCACGCCGCGTTCGCGTTTGCGGACATCGGCGTCGAGTCGATCATGGTCAACTGCAACCCCGAGACCGTCTCGACCGACTACGACACCTCCGACCGCCTGTATTTCGAGCCCTTGACGGCCGAGGACGTGCTGGAGCTGATCGACGTCGAGCGGTCCAGGGGCGACCTGATCGGCGTCGTGGTCCAGTTCGGCGGCCAGACCCCGCTGAAGCTGGCCCACGCCCTGCACGAGGACGGCATCCCCATCCTCGGCACGTCGCTGGACTCCATCGACCTAGCCGAGGACCGCGAACGGTTCCAGGTCATGCTGCACGACATCGGCCTGATGCAGCCGCCCAACGGTCTGGCCCGCTCGGCCGAGGAGGCCGCGCAGAAGGCGGACGAGGTCGGCTATCCCGTCGTCCTGCGCCCCTCATATGTGCTCGGCGGGCGCGGCATGGTCATCGTCCACGACCGCGAACAGCTGGACCGCTACGTCGGCGAGGCCATGCGGGTCTCGGGCAACGACCCCGTGCTGATCGACCACTATCTGAACCGCGCCACCGAGGTCGACGTCGACGCCCTGTGCGACGACGAAACGGTTTTCGTGGCCGGCGTGCTGGAACATATCGAGGAGGCCGGGGTGCACTCGGGCGACAGCGCCTGTTCCATGCCGCCCTTCTCGCTGTCGGCCGAAATCGTCGCCGAGCTGAAGCGCCAGACCGAGGCCATGGCCCGGGCGCTGAAGGTGCGCGGCCTGATGAACGTCCAGTTCGCGATCGAGGAGCCGCACTCGGCCGAACCGCGCATCTTCGTGCTCGAAGTGAACCCCCGCGCCAGCCGCACCGTGCCCTTCGTGGCCAAGACCATCGGCCTGCCGGTCGCCGCCATCGCCGCCAAGGTCATGGCCGGGGTGCCGCTGAAATCCTTCGGCCTGACCGACAAGCCCTACGACCATATCGCGGTCAAGGAAGCGGTCTTTCCGTTCGCCCGCTTCGCCGGGGTCGACACCATCCTGGGCCCCGAGATGCGCTCGACCGGCGAGGTCATGGGGCTGGACTGGAAGCGCGAGGGCGAGGCCGACATGGCGCCGGCGTTTGCCCGCGCCTTCGCCAAGAGCCAGATCGGCGGCGGCACCACCCTGCCGGTCGCGGGCTGCGCCTTCGTCAGCGTCAAGGACGCCGACAAACCCTTCATCGTCGAGGCGGTGAAGACCCTGATCGCCGAGGGTTTTTCCATCCTCGCCACCGGCGGCACCTACACCTATCTGACCGAACAGGGGCTCAGGGTCGGTCACGTTAAGAAGGTGCTGGAGGGCCGCCCGCACATCGTCGACGCCATGAAGAACGGCGGGGTCCAGCTGGTCATCAACACCACCGAGGGCAAGCAGTCGCTGCAGGACAGCTTCAGCCTGCGCCGCACCGCCCTGATGATGAAGATCCCCTATTACACCACGGCGGCGGGGGCGCTGGCCGCGTCGCAGGCCATCGGCGCGATCAAGGCCGGCGAACTGGATGTGCGGCCGTTGCAGGACTACGGCTGAGGTCGGCGCGTTCGCGGTGATTTCGACCAGTTTCTGAACGGCAAAAGCACTCAAGTTCGTCCAGTCCGGTCAGATACAAGCGCGACATCGGGCGTGACACCCTCGACAGTTTCGGCCGTCCCGGACGCGACTTCCGATACACACTGTTCGGCGACGCGACCGTTCCTGACGTGCACACCCACTATAACCACGACATGGAACACCATCGTCTGCGCAAATATCGCGGCCCGGAGACCTGGGCGCGGGTCAGGGCCGCCTATGTCGCCGGGGAATCCGGGCCGGCGGTCGCGCGCCGGTTCGATGTCGGCCTGTCCAATATGAGGCGGCGCGCGATGGAGGAGGGCTGGACGCGCATCCGGATCGCGGCAGGGCTGGACGGGCAACTGCCGCGCGGCGCGGGCGAAGCGGGACCAGGATTGCAGGCGCTGCTGGCTTTAGACGCACCGATGGGGACGATGGAGCCGGCGGAGGCGGTGCGGCTGGCGACCCTGCACGCGGCCTGGCTGGTCAGTGAAGGCCGGCCGGCCGAGGCGATGGCGCTGGTGAAAGCCGCGGACGCGTTGCGGCAGCTTGAGCTACACATGTCGCTGGACATTTTCGCGCGGCGTTGAAGGCGTGACGCGGAGACGGTTGTCCCTGCCGCGTTGCGCGATTGTCATCCCGGACGCCGCGCAGCGGTGATCCGGGACGGGGTGTGGCCAACCGTCGGGGCCTGCCGGAAATCGCGGCGCGATTGTGCGGGAGACTGGTGGCCGTCCCGGTGTGGCCTGACCTGTCTCCCGGATCGCTGCTGACGCAGCGTCCGGGAGGTGGCGTCAATGGGCCCGAGCGTCCCGGATCACCGCTTCGCGGCGTCCGGGATGACAAGGCGTTTGGGCCTTTGTCGAATGTGGATTGAAGTGAGTGGTGAGACTCTGACGGGCGGTTCCCAACCGGAGAGCGGAGATTCCGAATGACTGATTCGGATGGTAGGCAGACCTTCTTTTAACTGGAAAATATGATGACGAATTCGCTTGTCGTCTCGTTGGTCCAATAACATCATGTTCTCATGAAAATGCACGGTCAGCGATGGCACTACCGCATCGGCAATAGTCTCGTGAACATAGACAACGCATTCAGCTGGTTAGGCTGGGCGCAAGAGCGTATAGTTATAAACGACGAAGAATCTCAACAGGCTGGAGGTTGGTTCGGAGTGAGGCAGTCCTTTGATGAACCTTGGCTAACTCATGTCGGCGAAGATGAGCTTAGGGTCACAATGCGCTCAACTATGTTCGGTATCGCGTGCGACGTGTTCATTTCAGGCGAACTGATCAAACCGGAGGCACTTTTCACAGTATCATGGACCGGCGTTAGGGGAGGTTGGCCGCCGGAACATGACTGGCTCAAAACTGATAACTTCTTCTGGGAAGCGTGATTGAACAGGAATTACGGGAGATAATAATGTTCTTCATTGGCTTCTACATTAATGTCTAGCGAGGGGCGGGGGCCGTATGTCCGCAATGCTCCGAAACCCGATATTAGTTCCCCGACCCCAAAGCCGACATGCCAGGGTTCTGGATGCGGTAGAAATTAGACTGAGACCAATGCCGTTGTTGACGGCCCACAAATACCATGACTGATTGGTTCAGATCACGAGATCGGGAGAGACCAATGAGAGAGTTTTTGGCCGGTTTTCGTGCCGGATGGCTCGAGGGACGATTGGGCGGGCGCGGAATCGTCCTTTGCGGGGTCGCGGGGGCCGCGCTGGCCGCTACGGCACTGATTGCAAGCGCGCTCGTCTAAAGTTGGTCGTCAATCAACCGCAAGAAACGGCGCTGTTCGGCGGCTCGCGAAACTCGATTAATTAATCTTCGAAGCACACCGATTCACTGCGTCCACATCGGTAATCCGGGTGATCGGCTATGGGTTTTCGGCGCTTATGGGGGCAACTTGGCATGCAGGCCGATTAGCGGACCATGCCAGGGTCTGCTTCAGGTGGGGGGCGGACATCGTGCACGACGTCTCTAGGCTCAGGACTCATTGATCATAGCCAGAAGATCACCGTGGCGGCGATAGTGATGGCAGACATGAAGGTGTGTGCGCATCGGTCGTAGCGGGTGTGGATGCGCCGCCAGTCCTTGAGCCTGCCGAACATGTTCTCGAT
>NZ_JBDNHO010000095.1:0-6482 GCF_041688735.1 Brevundimonas sp. | reverse complement strand
CGCTAGCCCCCTTCGTATTACCGCGGCTGCTGGCACGAAGTTAGCCGGGGCTTCTTCTCCGGCTACAGTCATTATCTTCACCGGTGAAAGTATTTTACAATCCTAAGACCTTCATCATACACGCGGCATGGCTGCGTCAGGCTTTCGCCCATTGCGCAAGATTCCCCACTGCTGCCTCCCGTAGGAGTTTGGGCCGTGTCTCAGTCCCAATGTGGCTGGTCATCCTCTCAGACCAGCTACTGATCGTAGCCTTGGTGGGCCATTACCCCACCAACTAGCTAATCAGACGCGGGCCGCTCTAATGGCGATAAATCTTTCCCCCGAAGGGCACATTCGGCATTACCACCCGTTTCCAGGAGCTATTCCGAACCAAAAGGCACGTTCCCACGTGTTACTCACCCGTCCGCCACTAACTCCGAAGAGTCCGTTCGACTTGCATGTGTTAGGCCTGCCGCCAGCGTTCGCTCTGAGCCAGGATCAAACTCTCAGGTTGAGTTGACTATCTGACTAAAGCAGACCGACCCTTTCCCTTTCAGGAGGGGGGCCGGTTGGCATTAATTCTACGTATTCTTGACGAGAACCACTTCGTCTATCCCGAGGGACAAACGACATGGTATCTTCAAAAAAGACCGCAGAGTGTCAGTATCGTCGTAATAACCGTACCCGGTAAACCGGGAGGGTCATCGCTAGGACACCGCCGCCTGCGTTTCTCTTTCCAAATCAACGATTTCAAAGACCGTAGAAGCCGGGTGACCGGCCCCACCGTTTAACGCCCGGCGACGGCGGAGGCGGCGATGTAGTCGCCTCGCTATTCCGTGTCAAGCGGTTATTCCGAAGAACAACCTCTTTCCAGTAGTCCCGCCCGGAGGCAGGGGAGGCGCTGTTTAGCGTCTCATTTTTCCGTGTCAAGTGGTTCTTTTTAAAGAAGAACCCTTGTCAACGGACCCGCCCCGGAGGGCGGCGGAGGCGGCTGTCTAGAGAGAGCCGATCTTCGTGTCAACCCGGCTTTTCAGCCATTTCGCGGGACGAGAAATCCGAAGGCTTCCGGCCGCAAAGAATCGTCTGCAAAGCCCGAGAGGCTTGCCTCTGTTTCGTTACCGACGATTAGATTGGAGCGCGGAAACTAACCGAACACCGTCAAGGAAGCAACCCGCATCCGCGACTTTCTTCCCGACGACCGCTGGAGGCTTTCGTCTCCGTAACCCCGGCGGCCAGCCCGTCTCCGAGCGAGGCGGCGACATACGCAGCGGCATTCTCGTCCGCAACCGGATTCAGACAAAGTCATGAAGTTTTTAGCGGATTCCCGATCGCCGGAAGGGTCCCGCGAAGAGGGATCAGCCCGCCGCTATATAGGTGCGCAGGCTTTCCGCCTCACGGGTGGCTTCGGCGATCTGGCATTTGACGACGTCGCCGATCGAGATGACCCCGGCCAGTCGTCCGTCCCTGAGCACGGGCAAATGACGGATTCGGCGGTCGGTCATGCGTCCCATGAGAATCGCGACGGTCTCGCCGGGTGCCGCGAAGACGACGTCCTTGGTCATGTAGTCCGAGATCGGTCTCGTCAGAGCTTCCTTGCCGTCAGCCGCCACCGCCTTGACTACATCGCGCTCGGACAGAACGCCGACAACCCGGTCCTCGTCGCACACCATAAGCGCCCCTACCCTGCGCTGGTCCAGTTCGATGCAGGCGTCAGAGAGCAGCAGGTCAGGGCGGATGGCGTAGACCGCGTCGCCCTTGTCCTTGAGCATTTCAGCGACCAGCATGTCAGCTACTCCCTCTCCACATGAGGAGCGCGACCGCGAGCGGTCCGCTCAGACGGAACCGTCGCGCAGATCGGCGGTCGAATCAAACCGTTTGGCTCGGTTTCCAAAGATCCCGACCCACGGCCCGATCAGCAAAGCGCCCGCGACGAACCCGAAGGCATGGGCCTCCCAGGCGACCTGAACCGATCCCATGCCGGGCGCGAGTCCGATAACCCCTATCAGGGCGTTCACCGCCATCAGCACGCTGGCGGGCACCAGGAAGCGCCGATCCGTCAACGGGCGCAGGAGACCACTGCGACGTCCCAGCAGCCGGAGCGCCGCTCCGGTCAGGCCGAACACGGCCCCGGAAGCTCCGACCAGCAGACCGTCGCTGTCGAGATGCAGCAGGCCATAGCCCAGCGTCGCGATCACCCCACACGCCAGATAGAAGAGAAGAAAGCCCAGGGTACCCGCCGCGCCCTTCATCGGCCTTGCGACCGGCGGGCCGAAAGCGATCGCGCCCAGGGCATTCATCGCCGCGTGCGTCCAGCCCGCGTGAAGGAACATGGACGTCAGCACGCCCGGCCACGCCTCGCCCCGGACCAGAGACGACGGCTGAAAGGCGAACATGGCTATGAGATAGGGGTCGGACGCCTCCACCCAGTCCTGCGCCTGGTGGAGAATCAGGATCGACGTCGCGACCAGCACCGCCACCGACGGGGCATTGAATATCCGCTCATTCGGCGGCTGGGACGGGGGTTGGGGCTCGGTCAGGCGGAACTCCGAATCGCTGGCAGGATCAAAAAAGATGAGCCGCCACAACTCTGGCAAGCGGTTCTTAATAACCATGACCCAGATTGGCACGCGGTGTCCTTGTTGGACCGTGAAACATGTTCGCATGGGGGAATACCCATGGCCGTCCGAACAAAGCCGCCGCTCGCGGCACTCTTCGCCATCCTCGCTCTGCCACTCCCCGCCGTGGCTCAGTCGGCCGGTTCGTCGAGCATGGGCAGCTATCAGGCGGGTTACGACGGTTCACGGTATATGACGGCCCAGCCCCGGACCGGTTCAACGCTCGACGCGAACGGCAACCGGCTGATCGTCGACGGCATCATACAGTCAGGCGCAAACGCCTACTCCAGCGCCTCGGGCGAGGTTTCCACCAGCTTCAACGGCGCGGGCAACGATCTGTCGGTCGGCAACAATGACATCTACCCCGAGATCGACGCGACCCGGTTCAACTCGGGCGGCGTCGTCCTCACCGCGACCTTCTCGGGCACCAATGGCTTTGACGCCTATGTCGGCGCGGACGCCGTCGGCAACAGCGTCAACGGATACGCCTGCTCGGAATGTCGGGGTTATCGCCATGCGACCACCAGCCAGACCAACTCTGGCGACGTCTCGGCGCGCGCTACGACGACCGTCGCGGGCTCTGGACGCGCCGTCATCACCGGGGCGAACGCAACCGGCAACTCAGCGTCCTTCCACGTTTCGCGGTAACATTACACATCGGTAACTTGAGCCTGCGATGAATGCCCACGCAAGGTTGCGTGGGCGTCGGCGATGAAGCTTGTCGATCCCAGCCCCTTGACCGCGCGGCCCCGACCCGGGAGCTTTCGCGCCTATCGAAAAGAGACCCCGCATGCGTTCTGCGCTTCGTCTGGCCCTGCTCGCCGCAGCCTCCGCCACAGTCCTCATCTCGGCCGCGCCCGCCCTGGCGCAGAGCCAAGCCCAGGCCTCAGATCCGTGGGCACAGGCGGCCAGCGACATTCCGGCGGACACCAATGTGCGGTTCGGCACGCTGCCGAACGGCATGCAGTACGCGGTCCTGCGCAATGCGACCCCCCCGGGACAGGCGTCCTTGCGGCTGCGGATCGACGCGGGCTCTCTGATGGAAGACGAGGACCAGCTGGGTCTGGCGCACTTCATGGAGCATATGGCGTTCAACGGAACGACCAACATCCCCGAGAACGAACTGCTGCGCATCCTCGAGCGACTGGGTCTGGCCTTCGGCGCCGACACCAATGCCGCGACCGGTTTTGACCAGACCTTCTACCAACTGGAACTGCCGCGCACGAGCGAAGAGACCGTCGACGCCGCCCTGCGGATCATGCGCGAACAAGTGTCCGAGGCCCTCATGGACGCCGCAGCCGTCGACGCCGAGCGTGGTGTCATCGAGGGCGAGGAGCGCACCCGCAACACCCCCGGCCTGCGCTCGGCCAAGGCTCAGCTGGCCCTGCTGGCCCCCGGCCAGCGCCTGTCCAACCGGTTCCCGATCGGCGACCTGAGCATCATCCGTACAGCCCCGCGCCAGCGGTTCGTGGACTTCTACAACGCCTACTACCGCCCGAACCGGGCGACCTTCATCGCGGTCGGCGACTTTGACGTCGACGTCATGGAGGCCAAGATTCGCGCGGCGTTCGAAAGCTGGCAGCCGAAGGGTGCCGAGGGCCCTGAACCCGATCTGGGCAAGATCGTCCAGCGCGGCCCCCAGACCAGCATTCTGGTGGAGCCGGGGATCCAGTCGTCGATCCAGCTGAACTGGGTGCGTGACCCGGACCTGGACCCGGATACGGTCGCCGAGCGTCGCTCGAACCTTGTCCGCAACCTCGGGCTGGCGGTTCTGAACCGCCGGCTCGGTGAGATCTCGCGTCAGGAGAACGCGCCCTTCATCGGTGCCGGCGCGGCCAGCTCATCAGTCGTCGACAGCCTCGAGATCGGCGGCATCAGTGCCAACTTTAATCCCGGCGGCTGGAAGCGCGCACTGGAGACCATCGAGCAGGAGCAGCGTAAACTGGTCCAGCACGGGGCCACGGATACAGAGTTGCAACGCGAGATCACCGACACCCGCACGGCGCTGGAGAACGCGGCCAACGCCGCTGCCACTCGTACCACGCCGGGCCTGGTCAACGGCCTGTTGAACGCGGCGAACGATCGGTTGGTCTTCACCACGCCCGCCACGAATCTGGAACTGTTCAACAGGGCAGTCGACGGTCTGACGGCGGCCCAGGTGAGCAGCGTTCTGCCGGCAGTGTTCGAAGGGCAGGGTCCGGTGATCCTGGTTATCAGCCCGGTTGATATTGAAGGCGGAGCCGATGCCGTCACCGCCGCCCTGGAAGCCTCGCGTCAGGTCCCGGTCGCGGCCCCAACCGCTCAGGCCCAGTTGGACTGGCCCTATGCCGACTTCGGCACGCCCGCGGCACCCTCGGGCCGGACCGACTTGGCCACCGTCGGAGCCACGGTCGTCACCTTCCCGAACGGCGTCCGCCTGACGGTCAAGCCGACCACCTTCCGTGACGAGCAGATTCTGATCAGCGTTCGCACCGGCACCGGCGAGCTCTCCTTGCCGACAGACCGTTCGACCCCGCTGTCGCTGGCCGGGTTTGTGTTCCAGCCGGGTGGACTGGGCAAACTGACGGCCGACGAAATCAACCGCGTGCTGAGCGGCCGCATCTACGGCGTCGGCTTCGCCGCTGACGCAGATGCCTGGCAGCTGTCGGGTGCGACCCGACCGCAGGACCTGACCCTGCAGATGCAGGTTCTGGCCGCCTATCTGACTGACCCCGGCCTGCGCCCCGCACCGTTCCAGCAGATCCAAGGCCTGTTCCCGCAGATAATCGCCCAGCAGATGGCCACGCCGGGTGGTGCCTTTGCCCTGAAGTCGGGCGGCCTTCTGGCCAGCGGCGACAAACGCGAATCTCTGCCGACGGCTGAGGAGGTCGCTTCCTGGACCATCGACGAACTCCGCAACGGCGTGACCTCCGGTCTGGCCTCGGGTCCGATTGACGTGACGGTGGTCGGCGACGTGACAGTTGACGATGCGATCGCCGCCGTGGCCTCGACCTTCGCGGCCTTGCCCGCCCGGGGGCCTGCGCCCCAGCCGGCACCCGGGGCTACCGAGCGGCGCTTCCCCGCCGCCACCCCCGAGCCTGTCGTGCTCAAGCACACTGGACCCGGTGAGCAGGGCCTCGCCTACATCGCTTGGCCAACCACCGATTCGGTCGACGACCGCACCGAGGCCCGGACGCTTCAGATCCTGGGCGAGGTTATGAGCCTGCGCGTCTTGGAGGAGATTCGCGAAAGGCTGGCCATTGCCTATTCCCCCGGCGTCGGAGCCAGCTCTTCGGATACCTTCAGGGGTTATGGATCCATCTTCGTCCAGGCCCTGACGCGTCCCGAAGCCTTCCCGGCCTTCTACGATGCCGTGAATGCCATCGTCGCCTCGTTGAGGGATACGCCGATCACGCAAGACGAGCTGAACCGCGCGCGCCTACCAGAGGTCGAGCGGCTGAAGCGCGCCCAGGCCGGAAACGAGTACTGGCTGGGCCAACTGTCCGGCGTGGCCGCCAACCCGGGCGACGTCGAACAGATCCAGACCCAAATCCCGGATCTGGAGGCCATCAGCGTGGCTGACATCCAGCGAGCGGCCCGCCAGTATCTGAGGCCAGATACGGCGTGGCGCGCGGTTGTCACCTCTGACAACCCCGTTGCCCCGGCTGCGACACCTGCGGCCCAGTAGGCAAACGAAAAAAGGCCCCGGTCCTTTCGGATCGGGGCCAGTTTGCTTCTCAGGATCGTCGACGAAGCCGACGCCGCCAATCTAGGCTCAGGACTCATTGATCATAGCCAGAAGATCACCGTGGCGGCGATAGTGATGGCAGACATGAAGGTGTGTGCGCATCGGTCGTAGCGGGTGTGGATGCGCCGCCAGTCCTTGAGCCTGCCGAACATGTTCTCGAT